>JABDIW010000025.1 GCA_013003515.1 Acidimicrobiia bacterium | reverse complement strand
ATACGTCGCGCGTAGTCACGGCTCATCCCGCCCAACTCCGCGATGTCTGCGGTCGTGAACCGATCGGGCAAGCCGTCGGGGAGTAGCGCCAACAGATCGGCGGCAGTAGCAAAGGTGCGGGTCTCGTGGACCTCGCGCAGCACCCGATCAATGGTCCGGTAGCCGCGACCCCGACGGGTACGGTCGTTCGGGTCCTGCACCTTGGTGACCGACACCAACACCACATCGAGCGTGAGGTTGGGATGGTCCAGAAGGGTCGGAATACTCACGAGCTCGTCGAAGAGCGAGAGAATGGAGCCACGTTTCGGGGACTTACGAGTCTTCGCGCCCTCTCGCTCGAGATAGGTCTCCACTGCGATTGGATACACGAGCAGAATCTGGTGTTCTGGCAGCAGGTGGTCGAGTTTGTTGCCCATGGCCCCAAACGAGCCGGTCTGGATCTCGACCAGCAGTCCAGGGCGACGAATGTCGATTACGAACCGTCCAAGGGGAACCTCGAACTCGTCTCCCGGCTCGGAGTAGCGGTCCTTGAGCGCCGCGTGCAGGGAGCCTTCGTTCAGGGTCCCAATGTGGGGCTCAACCGGGGCCATGCCGTCGCGAACTAGGGGAGGATCGCGTCGGTCGGAAGCGCCACGATCCCTGTGGCGCCCATGGCTCGCAGCTCGCCGAGCTTCGACCACAAGTTGGCTCTCTTGACGACGATGTGGGCGGCGACGATGTCCTCGCGCCCGGCGAGGGGCAGCACGGTTGGTGCGGCAAGTCCGGGGAACACACTCGACAAGTCCGCGACCCGCTCCTCCGGAAGATGCAACATCACATATTGGGTTGCTCGCGCTGCGATCGCCGCCTCCAATCGAAGAGTGAGCGGGGCGATCTCGTCCGACGCAGCAGACGCCCAGGCGAACGTCGCCTGACAGGCCTGACCCTCGGCCAGCACCCGCAGGTGGTTGCGGACCAAGGATCCGCCGGTCTCGCGGAGGTCGACGATTGCGTCGGCCAACCCCACGGCACAGACCCCTTCCAGGGACCCGCCCATGTTCACGACGTGGGCATCCACGCCCTCCGAATCCAGCCACCGCTGGGTCCACGCCGGAAGGTGGGTGGCCACGGTCTTGCCGGTCAGGTCCGCCAGCGAGGAGTACTCGGCATCTTCTT
>JABDIW010000491.1 GCA_013003515.1 Acidimicrobiia bacterium | reverse complement strand
CCCGGCGGTGGCTCGGTCGCAGCAACGGTCGGAGCGCTCGGCGCAGCTCTGGGGACGATGGTGGCGAACCTCTCTTCACACAAACGGGGCTGGGACGAACGGTGGGAGGAGTTCTCGGATTGGGCAGAAAAGGGCAAGGCATGCCACGCCGAGCTGGTGAGCTTGATCGATGCCGATACCGCGGCCTTCGACAGCCTCATGGATGCCATGCGGCTGCCCGCGGACTCCGACGAGGCCACGTCAGAACGAGACTCGGCCATCCAGGCAGCAACCCGTGAGGCGATCGAAGTGCCACTCCGGGTCATGGAGGTCACACTCGATGCCATGGAGGTGCTTGCGGCGATGGCCGAGACCGGGCTGGCCGCATCGGTCAGCGACGCCGGTGTCGGCGCGGCATGCGCTCGAGCCGCCGTCGTGGGTGCCTATCTGAACGTCAGGATCAACGCTCCCGGGCTCACCGACGAGGACGAGTCCGCCCGCTACCTGGATCGCGCTGGTTCCCTCCGCGACCAGGTGGAGGCAGCCGAGACCGCCATCCTCGCAACGGTGACAGCTCGTCTCTGAGCAACTCTGCGCCTACGACGGGTCCGACGACCCTGGCCGTCCGCCGCGTGGCTCCAGAGGATGATCGCGGAGGATTCGGCCTCGCCTTGAGGAGGAAGCGGTGGACGTGTGCAACGCAGGTCAGGATTTCATCTGCGACTGGATCTGGGACATCACCGGGAACGAACGCGTGGCGGAGGTCGTCGACTGGGTGGTCGAACGCCCTCTGAAGGTCGCGGTGATCCTGCTGATCGCGTACGTCATCAACCGGGTCGTCCACCGGGGTATCCGACGGGCTGAAGCGCGCATGGTGCGTGACCGGGACCGCAAGCTCTACGAGCGCGAGGTCGCCGAAGTAGCCGATGGTCGCTTCGCCGAGCTCCAGCACAAGGCGCTGGTCAAAGCACAAGGGCTTGCCCAGGCCGCTGATCGATCGAAGCAGCGTGCGCGTACGCTCACCACGGTGCTCGACTCGGTGGCGACGTTGACGATCTTCGGCCTGGCCATCCTCATCTCTCTCGGAGAGCTGGACATCACGCTCGGTCCACTGATCGCCGGCGCCGGCATCGCCGGGATCGCCATCGGATTCGGCGCTCAGTCCATCGTTCGCGACTTCCTTGCCGGCGTCTTCATGCTCATCGAGGACCAATACGGGGTCGGCGACATCGTCGACCTCGGCGACGCAACCGGCACGGTCGAGGAAATCAGTCTGCGCACGACAAGGATTCGCGACGTCCACGGCACCGTCTGGTACATACCAAACGGTGAGGTGCGCCGAGTGGCGAACATGTCGTACTCGTGGGCGCGCTCGGTGCTGGACATCGCAGTCGCCTACGACACCGACATCGACCTGGCAACCCGGGTCATCAAGGAAGCTGCGAACTCCGTGTGGCGGGAAGGTGCCGATCACACCACGATCCTCGAGGAGCCTGAGGTGTGGGGTGTCGAGGAGCTTGGCGACAGCGCCGTCGTCATTCGCCTGGTGGTCAAGACGGAACCTGGTGAGCAATGGATGACCAGCCGGGAGATCCGTCGACGGGTCAAACAAGCCTTCGACCGCGAGGGCATCGTCATCCCGTTCCCGCAGCGAGTGGTCTGGACCGAAGCACAGCAGGCCGCCAATCAGGGACAGCGCTGATCATCGCCGCTTCAAGACCCCCGGATCCCGATAGCGGCGGCCTCGGATTGAATCGCCGATCGGTGTAGTTTCTGGTGAGCGGCAGCTTCGGCGCCAAGGGGTGTGATCGCGGGCACGGACGACCTCGTTTGCTCGCACGGTCCGGCTCACATGAGCCTCTTCACGCCCCACACTGAAGCAGCACAGACCATGCGAACACCAGGAGGCAGCCAGTGTCAGATATGAGCAGCGGGTCGTTTTCCAACGAAGGCTGGTGGCCCGATCAGCTGAACCTCAAGGTCCTTCACCAGAATCACCCGGCCTCGACACCGCTGGGCGCCGACTTCGAATACGGCGAGGCAGTAGCTGCCATCGACTTCGACGAGCTGACCCGCGATGTCGATGCGCTCATGACCGATTCCAAGGACTGGTGGCCGGCAGACTGGGGCCACTACGGGGGATTCTTCATTCGCATGAGCTGGCATGCCGCAGGCACCTATCGGGTGTACGACGGACGCGGCGGCGGAGGCACCGGCGCCCAGCGCTTCGCACCGCTCAACTCGTGGCCCGACAACGGCAATCTCGACAAGGCCCGCCGACTGCTGTTGCCGATCAAGCAGAAGTACGGCAAGTCGATCTCGTGGGCCGACCTCATCCTGTTCACCGGCAACAGGGCTCTCGAGACGATGGGTTTCAAGACCTTCGGGTTTGCGTTCGGTCGGTCCGACATCTGGGCACCCGAAGACGACATCTACTGGGGGCCCGAGAGCGAGTGGCTCGGCGACCAGCGCTACAGCGGTGACCGGGAGCTGGCCAATCCCCTCGCTGCCGGTCAGATGGGCCTCATCTACGGCAACCCCGAGGGCCCCAACGGCATCCCCGACGCTCTCGGATCGGCACGCGACGTCCGCGAGACGTTCGCCCGCATGGCCATGAACGACGAGGAGACGGTGGCTCTGACCGTCGGAGGCCACACATTCGGCAAGATGCACGGCAACGCACGGCCCGAGGCCGTCGGACGCGAGCCCGAGGGCGCCGACCTGACTGAGCAGGGCTTGGGATGGAAGAGCTCTCAGGGCAAAGGCCTCGCCGAAGACACCATGACCTCGGGGCTGGAAGGTGCGTGGACACCAACCCCCACCCAGTGGGACAACATGTACCTGGAGACGCTCTTCGGCCACGAATGGGAAGTCGTCGAGTCGCCGGCCGGCGCCAAGCAGTGGCAGCCGCGTGAGGTGAAGGAAGGCTTCATGGTTCCCGACGCCCACGTCGAGGGGAAGATGAACCCGCCGACGATGTCCACTGCCGACATGGCGATGATCACGGACCCGGCATATCTCGAGATCTCGAAGCGGTTCCACGAGAACCCCGACCAGCTCGCAGACGCATTTGCGCGGGCCTGGTTCAAGCTGCTCCACCGCGACATGGGCCCGGCCGTCCGGTACGTGGGCCCGCAGGTGCCGACGGAGAAGCTGGTGTGGCAAGACAACGTGCCCGCCCACGAGGGTGACGTGATCGGCGCCTCCGAGATCGCCGAGCTGAAGTCGATGATCCTCGAGTCCGCTTTGACGACCGATCAGCTGGTCAAGACGGCCTGGGCGTCGGCGTCGACATACCGTCGCACCGACTTCCGTGGAGGCGCCAATGGCGCCAGGGTCCGTCTCGAGCCCCAGCGGAGTTGGGACGTCAACGTTCGCTCCGGCACGAGCGCAGTCATCGCCGGACTGGAAGAGATCCAGAGCGCGTTCAACGGCAAAGGTGGAGCCCAGGTGTCCCTGGCCGACCTGATCGTCCTCGGAGGGTCCGTTGCAGTCGAGGCGGCTGCCAAGACCGCCGGTAGCGACGTGACGGTGCCATTCACCCCGGGCCGGACCGACGCCGACCAGGACACCACCGACGTCGAGTCATTTGGCCATCTGGAGCCTCGAGCGGACGGATTCCGCAACTACGTCGCTAAGCAGGGCGGTGTTCCCACCGAGCATCTGCTCATCGACAAGGCGTTCATGCTGAACCTGTCGGCACCCGAGATGGCCGCTCTCGTCGGTGGCCTTCGCGTGCTCGGCGGGAATGTCGATGACCAGGGTCACGGTGTGCTCACCGACCGGCCCGGTCAGCTCACCACCGACTTCTTCGTCAACCTGCTCGACATGGGCGTGACGTGGTCGGCGGTTGGAGAGGCGGAAGACACCTTCGAGGCTCGTGATCGGGAGTCTGGCGAGGTGAAGTGGACCGGGACCCGCGTCGACCTGGTGTTCGGCTCGAATAGCCAGCTGCGAGCCATCGCCGAGGAGTACAGCGCGGCTGGCGGCGACGAGCTGTTCCTGGACGCCTTCGTCTCGGGGTGGGTGAAGGTCATGGAGAACGACCGGTTCGATCTCGCCTAACCGACGTTCCACACACTGGAGAGATTCCGGGAGGTCGCTGCGGCGATCTCCCGGTTCTCGTTTGCGCTTGCCACGAGTGCTCAACCAATGAGGACGTGGGCCGGTTCCTCGATCGTGACGCTCGCAACGGGGTCCCCGAGGTCTGAGCCATTCTCGGTCAACGGCAACGCCACCACCTCGTTGGATCTCCGGTTGGCGACCAACAGATGCTCTGACGTCAACGCGATGCTTCTGGGCCACACGCCGCCACACGAACGGACGGCGGTGCGGGCCAGAGTCCCGTCCTCGAAGCCGAAAACCGCGATGCTGTCGTCCCCGCGGTTCGAGACGTACACATGGCGACCAGAAGCGGAGACCTGGATCCCGGCAGCGGTGCTCTCACCTGCTTCAGGCGGCACGGTCGACACGGCCTGACGTACCCGGAGCTCGCCGGTGTTTCGATCGAAGTCGTACGCGACGAGAGCATTGTCGAGCTCGTTGACGCCGAACATCACCGGCGCGTTGGGATGAAACGCCACATGGCGCGGACCCGCCCCCGGCAACGTGGCAACCCAGGTTTGGTACGTCAGGCGGCCGCCGACCTCATCGAAGCCGTACACGAGAATCCGATCGATCCCCAGATCGGCGGCCACGACGAACCGGTTGTCCCTGGTGAACAGAGCACAGTGGGCGTGAGGTCCCTCCTGCCGTGATTCGTTGGGACCGCGGCCGCCATGCTGGATCTCTGAGGACACCTCACCGAAATCCCCCGCCGTCACCGGCAGGACCACGACATTGCCGGTGCCGTAGTTGGCGGCAG
>JABDIW010000115.1 GCA_013003515.1 Acidimicrobiia bacterium | reverse complement strand
CCCATCTACCGCGACCAATCGTGGTCCCAGAACCGCGGTTCGTGGTGGGGTGGCGGAGGTGGCTTCGGGGGAACCGGGCGTGGTGGAGGCTCGGGCTGGGGTGGCTCTGGCTGGGGAGGCGGAGGGTCGTTCGGAGGTTTCGGGGGAGGCGGCGGCTTCGGAGGCGGCGGTGGAGGCGGCGGCGGTTGGTGATCACCTCGCCTCACAACCCACGCGTCAAAGGCGTCGTGCGGCTGCGCAAGCGGCGTCACCGGGATGACACCGGCACGTTCATCGTCGAGGGGCGACGCGAGGCGACCCGAGCCGTGGCGGCCGGCGTCGATATCGCAACGCTGTTTCTGCAGACCGGAGAGATCCCGCCTGCCGGCATCGACGCAGACATCGTCGATGTGTCGCCCGCCGTGTTCGCCAAGATGTCTGCCCGCCAGGGCCCCGACGGCGTCCTCGCCGTGGCCCGCACCTGGGACCTGGGTCTCGATCGCATCAAAACCACCACCGGAGCACTGGTACTGGTGGCTGCCGGCATCGAGAAGCCGGGCAATCTCGGCGCCATGCTGCGCACCGCAGATGCTGCCGGTGTCGATGCCGTGGTGCTGGCCGACCCGGTCTGTGATCCTTTCGGGCCGAACGTCGTCCGCGCATCTCAGGGATCGCTGTTCTCGGTCCCCCTCGGAGCTGGGTCGGCTGCCGAGGTTCTCGCATGGCTCGACCGTGCGGATCTGGAGGTCTTCACTACCTCCCCCACCGCCGAAACCGCCTACTGGGAGCATGACTACAGCGAAGGGGCCGCCTTTGTCATCGGCCCTGAGGATGTGGGGCTGTCAGGCCTGTGGTTCGAAAGCGGCACGCCCGTTCGGATCCCGATGGCAGGTGAGGCCGATTCGTTGAATGCCTCGGTGGCAGCCGGGATCGTGCTGTTCGAGGCCGTGGCTGCCAGGTCTCGCTAGGGCACGTCGCCGGGTCGAAACTCCTCGATGGCGTCCGACCGGTCGCACCACCGGCACACGATCTTCTCCACCGAGTGCCCGAGGATCTCCTCTTCCTCGGTGACGCTGACGCCGCCGAGATCGAAATGGGCGAAACGTCGCCGCCGCACCGTCTCGAATACATCGAAGCGGGTCTTGTTCCCACACGCCTCACAGCGGTAGGCGGGTTCCACGTCAGCCGTCGAGTCGGTCATGACGGCGACAGTACCGCGCCCGGAACCGCCTCCGTCCTTGTATCGAACACATGTTCGATCTAGTGTCGAATGCCTCGACTCGACCGGGGTGATGGCACGGTGACCCTGACACAACGCAGCTTTGCCGACCTCGGCACACCTCTCTACGACGTTCCCTTCGTCGTGCTCGACCTGGAGACGACGGGGGGCTCGGCAGCCACGTGCGAGATCACCGAGGTCGGTGCCGTTCGGTTTCGCGGTGGTGGCGAGCCGGATGGGACCTTCAACACCCTGGTCAACCCCGGAATGCCCATCCCACCGTCGATCACGGTGCTGACCGGCATAACTCACGCGATGGTCGTAGACGCCCCCGCCATCGGCGAGGTCCTCCCCTCGCTCCTCGAGTTCATCGGCAACGCAGTCATCGTCGGGCACAACGTCCGCTTCGACATGTCGTTCCTCAACGCCGCCGCCGAGCGCCTCGGCTACGGCCGTCTCCCCAACCCGACGTCGGACACGCTGGGCCTGGCGAGGCGGCTTCTCCGAGGCGAGACCCGACGGCTCAACCTGTCCACGCTCGCCGCCTATCTGGGATCCCCGCACACACCGACACACCGCGCTCTCGACGATGCAAAGGCGACCGCCCACGTCTTTTTCACACTGCTCGAACGCGCCGGAACGCTTGGAGTCACCCACCTCGACGACCTGCTCCAGCTCCCCACTGCGAAGGGCTCGCCGCACTACTCGAAGATCCGCCTCACCGAGCGCATCCCGCGACGGCCCGGGGTCTACCTGTTCCGAGACGGCGCCGGCGAGGTCATCTATGTCGGCAAAGCGAAGAACCTGCGCACCCGGGTCAGGTCGTACTTCTACGGCGATGATCGGCGCTCGATCGCCCAGATGTTGCGCGACCTCGACACGATCGACACCCGGGTGTGTGCAACCGAGCTCGAGGCCGAGATCGTCGAGCTCCGACTGATCGCACAGCATCTCCCCCGCTACAACCGCCGCTCCAAGCCGCCGAAGTCCTCACACTGGGTGAAGCTCACGACGGATCGCTTCCCGCGGCTGTCGCTGGTGCGCACCTATCGCGACGACGGTGCCTTGTATCTGGGTCCGTTCAGGAGCCGGAAGGCGGCCGAACGAGTGATGCACGGCATCTGGGACGCCATCCCCATCCGACGCTGCCGGCCAACCCGTGACGGTTCGAGCCGAGCGTGCCAGTTCGCCGAGTTGGGAGTCGCCGTCTGTCCTTGCGCCGGCGATGTCACGGAAGCCGCCTATCGCGACATCGTCGATCAGCTCATCGATGGCGTCGAGTCCGACCCCGAGATCATCCTCCGTCCGCTCCGAGCCAAGATGGCTCTCCACGCCGCCGCCGAGAGGTACGAGGAGGCTGCCACCCTCCGGGATCGCCACGACTCGTTGGCGCGTGCCATCCGTGACCGGCGGCGGTGGCAATCCCTCGCCGGATCCGGACGGATCTGGGCCGAACGCATCGATGGTGACGCCGTGCTCATCGACACCGGGCGCTTCCTCGCCTCGTGGAATGGGCACACCGCCGTCATGGCGCCATCCGAGGAGCCGACGGCGACGTCTGTCCCACCGTCGGTGGCGGTCGCCGAGGAGGCGCGTTTGCTGTGGCGATGGCTCGACGACGAGGCGATCACCATCGTCGAGGGCGTCATGGCGCTGCCTCGACTCCCCGTATGGACCTGTACCGAGCGTCGTCAGGCGACGCCGGAGCCATCCGCAACGGGGCCATCGGGTCGGAGCAGGACGACACCGTCGGGCGTCAGGGCCCCGATGACGAGGACATCGGAACGGAAGCCGCCCACCCGCAAGGGCTCGAGACCGGTCACCGCGGCGACCTGAGTCCCGACGAGGTCCTCCGGCGCGTAGCGATCGGTGACCTTGGCCGACGACTGCCTGACACCATCGGGCCCGAAATCGATCCACAACCGCAAAGCCGGAGACCGTGCACCGTCATTGGGCTCGGCCCTGGTCACGGTCCCGACCTTGATGGAGAGGTCGGCGAAGTCGTCTATCGACGGGCTCACGGCGGTCAACCTAGCCCCCACTAACGTGACCGCCATGCGGTTCACCATTCGCCCCGGCACGGACCCGGCAGGAGCTGCCGACGCCACACTGCTGTCTGCCATGGGACTTCCCGGCGGCGGCGTGATCGCCGTCGGCGACACGCACATCCTCGTGAGGGCCGGCGACGTCCCCACCACCAATGCGCTGCTCCTCGGTCCTCTGGCGATGACCAACGCCGGGCTCGGCTCTGGGGACACCGTGAAGGCGGCCCGTGTCCAGCTCCCGGTGGCCCGGCGCGTCGTGTTGTCCCCCACCTCGGCGCCTCTGGACGCCCGCCACCTCGCTCGGGCACTTCAGGGGATCCCCGTCACCGAGGGCGACCGGGTTGCCGTGAACGTCGCCTATGGCGACGACGCCGAAAGCAAGCGGGTCGAGCTACAGGTCGTCGACGTGGAACCTGAGGGAGCGGGCCTGGTGGGGAGTGCCACCGTGGTCGGGGAGGCAGGAGAGGCAAAGGCCGACATCGTCGTTCATCCCGAGGGCCACCCGTCTGGTGAAGCTCCCACCACCGCCGAGGCCCTGCTGGCAGGGCTCGACACCGAACTGGAGATCCTCACCGGATGGCTCTCACTGCTCACATCGACTTCGGACCTTCCCGACGTGTGGGGACTGCCCCGGGTGGCCGGCGTACTCCTGGAAGGGCCTGCGGGGTGCGGCAAGTCGGAGCTGGTCGCTTCGGCAGCGGCCTCGTCGGGGTCTGCCGTCCACGAGGTGTCTCTCGATCTCGTGTTCAAGCCCGAGAAGCTGCTCGACCTGCTCGAGAAGGCGGTGAAGCAGACCACAGGACCCGCAGTGGTGTTCGTGGATCGTCTCGATGCCGTAGCCGGCGACGAGGGGATGTTCCGCAACCAGGTTGCAGCAATCATGCGTTGGTTTCTCGACGCCGTGGCCGAGCGTCCCCGGATCGCCGCCGTCCTCGGCGTGACATCGGCCGGCCGGCTCGTCCCCGGCCTCACCGGCTCGCCGCTCTTGCCACGAACACTGTCGATACCGCCGCCCGACCACGAACGGCGAGCACTGCTCTTCGAGGCCGGCCTGTCCAAGGTTCCCCACGAGGACATCGACTACGAGTCCCACGCATCACGATCGGCCGGGTTCTCGGGTGCAGACATCCTGGCCACCGTGGTCCATGCATCGGCC
>JABDIW010000114.1 GCA_013003515.1 Acidimicrobiia bacterium | reverse complement strand
GTCCACGACGACCCACCGATGGCGGCGGCCAGCTCCGCAGCAAAGCCGGCGAGGTCGACTCCGCCGGCTGGAGTGTCGTCGGCAATCGGGGCGTCAGAGACGTCAGACGGGCTGTCGGTCATGCTCTGTCCACTTCGCCTGCACGTCCTCACCTGTGATCTGCTGCTGAAGCAGGATGATCCCCTCCATCAGCGCCTCGGGCCGCGGCGGACAGCCGGGCACATAGACGTCGACGGGAATGATCTGATCGACACCCTTCGTCACCGAGTACGAGTCCCAGTACGGACCGCCGCAGTTCGAGCAGGAACCCATGGAGATCACGTACTTCGGGTCGGGCATCTGGTCGTAGAGGCGCTTCACGGCGGGCGCCATCTTGTCGGTGACGGTGCCGGCAACGACCATCAAGTCGGCCTGTCGTGGCGAGGCGGGCAACGGGATGATGCCGAACCTCATGAAGTCGTAGCGAGGACTGGAGGCAGCCATCATCTCGATGGCGCAGCAGGCGAGGCCGAACTGGAAGAACCAGAGCGAGTACTTCCGCGACCAGTTGAGCAGCCACGAGATCGGCTTGGGAGCGCCGAACTTCTCGATCACTCCCACGTGAGCACTCCCTTGCGAATGGCGTAGACGAGACCGGCAACGAGGATGGCGATGAAGATGAACATCTCGACGAGGATGAACAGCCCGAAACCGGCGTCGGCAAACGTGTTGAGCTTGATGGCCCACGGGAAGATGAAGACGGCCTCGACGTCGAAGATCAGAAACAGCAGCGCAAAGACGTAGTACCGGATCTGCGTTTGGCTCCAGGCACCGCCCACAGGGTCTATGCCGCACTCGTACGACTCGGCCTTGACCTTCGTCGGCCGGTTCGGTCGCACGACCGCCGAGAGGCCCATGGCGACGGCGACCAGCACGGCGCCGAGGGCGGCGAACGCGGCCACAGTGATGTAGTCCTGGAAGTAGTCCGTCATACCCTTCAGCGGTCCCTCAGCTCGGCAGCGAGTATAGGCAGCAGCCGCCTCCGGCCAGCTCTCTGTCGGAGCGCCAACCCGGGACGGGGCCGGTTAGCGTCAAGGTGGTGCCGACCACCACCCTTCCCGACTACTCCGGCGGTTCTCTGGTCAATCTGATGGCCGAGCTCGAGCATCGGATGACCGGCTCCAGCCCGTCGCCGCGACTCCACACAGGTATCGCCGATCTCGTGCCCGGGGCCGACACCTATGTCCTCGTGCTGTTCGATGGCCTTGGCGCATCCCAACTCGACCATCAGGTCGCCGGTCCGCTGCGCGAGTCACTGGCCACGACCATCGATGCGCCCTTCCCGTCGACGACCACCGTGAGCCTGGCCACCGTTGCCACCGGGCTGCCCGCATCTCAACATGGGATCCTGGGATATCAGCTGTGGATGCCCGAGCTCGACGTCGTGGCCAACACGATCCACTGGACGACGCTCTGGGGCGATGCCCTCGACATCGATGCCGGAGCGCTCCTCCCCCACCCCAACTTGTGGCAAAGGCTCACTGACCACAACATCGAGCCGATCACGGTGCAACCGACCAACTTCCAGGGCAGCTCGCTCTCTCAGGCGCTGTATCGAGGTTGCCGATTCGAGGGCATCACGACGCTCGACGAGCTGGTCACCGCCACCGTCGACCTGGCGGCACAACCGGGACGGCTCATCTTCACGTACTTCCCCAACGTCGACTTCGCCGCACACGTGTATGGCCAGGAGTCCGACGAATACGGCGCAGCACTCGCTGCAGCCGCCCTGGTGTGGGAGCAGATCGGCCTGCGGCTTCCCCAGGGAGCCGTCGCGGTGGGAACCGCAGACCACGGTCATGTCGACTTCGCCGCCGACCGGCGAATCAAGATCCCCAAGGGCGACCACGATGACCGCGAGTTCTATGGCGACGGTCGTGCCATGTTCGTCAAAGGTGACGGAGCTGCTCTTGCGGAGACCCTCCCGGCCACCTGGATCCCGATCGACCGATGCCGACACTGGTGGGGTCCCGGTCCGATGAGCGAGACGGCCGAGAAGCGGCTTCCCGACGGGATCCTGCTGGCCGATGACGACCACGTGCTGCTCCATCGGTTCTCGGACGACCGCATGATCGGCAACCACGGCGCACTGACCGACGCCGAGCGGACGATCCCCCTCCTGGTGACACCAGGCTGACGACATGATTTCGTAGTCTCGCCTCGGCGTAGACTCACCAGCTCGTGCGGCGATTCATCATCCTGATCCTGGTTCTGGCGACGTTGGCGGCCGGCTGCGGCAACGACGCCGACCTCACCGTGTATTCGGGGAGGAATCAGGAGCTCGTTCAGCCTCTCATTGACCAGTTCATCGCCGAGACCGGCCTCGACGTCGAGGTCCGGTATGCGGGGAGCGCCGAGCTCGCCGCCACACTCGTCGAAGAGGGCGACTCCTCGCCGGCCGACCTCTTCTTCGCCCAGGATCCGGCCTCATTGGGGCGGGTCGCCCTCACCGGGCTGCTCCTTCCGCTTCCGTCGGGGGTGCTTTCGCTGGTCCCCGAGGAGTTCTCGGATGCCGATGGCAGATGGGTGGGTGTTTCCGGTCGGGCCCGCACACTGGTGTACGACCCGATCGCCGTTGACCCGGTAGAGCTTCCCGTTTCGGTCGACGGTCTCACCGATCCCCAGTGGCAGGGGCGAGTCGCCATCGCCCCCACCAACAGCTCGTTCCTCGCCTTCGTGGCCGCCATGATCCAGATCGAGGGCGAGGCGGCAACGCGCACGTGGCTGGAACAGATGAGCGCATCGCCGACGTACTCGAAGAACTCGACGATCGTTGCCGCAGTGAACGGTGGCGAGGTGGAGATGGGGCTCGTCAACCACTACTACCCCTTGCAGGCGGCCGAGGAATCCGATGCCACCGCCGCCAACTTCTTCTTCCCCGGCGGGGGGCCCGGTGCGCTGGTGATGCCTGCAGGCGTTGGGATCCTGGCCTCCACCGACGACGAGGACACCGCAATCCGATTCATCGAGTTCCTGCTCTCGGCCGACGCTCAGGGCTACTTCGCCACCGAGACCTACGAGTTCCCGCTGGTGCCGGGCGTTGCCGCCGACCCCCGGCTCCCTGCACTCGACGAGATCACGGCTCCCGACCTCGACCTGTCACGCCTCGCCGAGACACTCGACCTCGCCACCGAGC
>JABDIW010000472.1 GCA_013003515.1 Acidimicrobiia bacterium | reverse complement strand
CGATCTCCCCTACGACATCGTGGCGGTCCCGGACCCGGAACGCCGCTTCGGAACCATGGTGCTGGCCCAACCAGGGCTCGATGTCGAGGTCGAGCAGGTCTTCGTCTCGAACGACCTCGACACCATCGCCAGGGTGACCATCGGTGACGTGGTGGTGCTTGCGGCCCATCCCCGATCGCCCACCAACTCCGACGGATCGAACAAGAGGGACGACCTTCTCGCCGCCCTCACCGATCTGGCAGCCGCCGAGGGCGAGGCGACGATCGTCGTCGGAGACCTGAACGCGACACCGTGGTCCCATGCGGTGCGATCGCTCCAGGACGAGGCCGAGCTACGCAACTCACTCCAGGGTTACGGCCTTCAACCCACCTGGCATGCCGACTGGCGCCTCTTCGCCATCCCGATCGACCACGCACTGATGTCACAGGACCTGACCACTGTCAGCCGAAGCACCGGGCCTGCCAACGGATCGGACCACCTGCCGGTCACCGTGACGATCAGTCCTGTCGGCTGACGTCTCCACACCCGGCGCAGCGATCTAGCCTGCCTCCATGCTCCACGACTACACAACCACGACGCCTGAGCGCGTCACAACGTCCACGGACGGCGCCATCGCCACGGCGGGCGAGATCATCGACCGTCTCGTGAGTGCCGATGAGCGCACCTGGGAGTCCACCATGGCTCCGCTCGACGAGGTCGCCACCGTCCTCAGCTCTGCGTATGGAGTCGGGCCCTTCCTCGGCCAGGCGCATCCCGATGCCGACGTCCGCAACGCCGCCATCGAAGCGGAGGAGAAGCTGTCCAAGTTCGGCTCGGATCTGGTGTTCCGCACCGACCTGTTCGAAGCAGTGCAGGCGTATGCAGCAACCGGGGATGCCGCCACCCTGACCGGGACGAGATCCCGTCTCGTCGAGCACTGGCTCCGCGACTTTCGCCGTGCCGGCCACGGCCTCCCCGCCCAGCAGCAGGACCGCCTCCAGGAGCTCCAGAATCGCCTCATCGAGCTTCAGGTGGCGTTCGCCAGGAACCTTGCCGAGGACGAGGACTTCATCGACGTCACCCGCGACCAGCTCGCCGGCACCACCGACGACTACATCGCCCGCCTGTCACCGGGTGAAGCCGAGGGCACGTTCCGGGTGTCGATGGACTACCCCGACTACATCCCCTTCATGGAACGAGCCGTGGACCGCGGGCTGCGCAGCCGGCTCCAGAAGAAGTTCTGGAACAAGGCCACCGCCGAGAACCGTCCCCTCCTGGAGGAGGCCATATCGATTCGCGACGAGATGGCCCAGATCCTCGGTGCCCCGACGTGGGCCCACCACGTGATGGAGCTGAAGATGGCCAAGAATCCCGATGCCGTGGCCGACTTCTA
>JABDIW010000111.1 GCA_013003515.1 Acidimicrobiia bacterium | reverse complement strand
CCGCGTCGTCGACACCCTCCGCCCCCACCGGGTCGCAGCCGCCCGCAAGCGGACCGCCGAAGCGCTCGCCGATGGTCTGGTCGAGACGGCGTCGGGCCACGTCACCGTGACCGACCTTGGAGAGCGGCTCTACAGGGCGGCGTCGGCCCTGGATGCCAACGCACCGCTCGCCGAATCACTGCGAGATCTGGCAACTGCCTATGAGACGGCAACCGGCAAGACCGCAGCACTCGAACAGCTCTACGCCAAGCTGCCCGCCGGGACCACGCGCCCTGCGGTGGCTGCAGCCCTCGCCGACGTTGCAGATGATCCGGATGAGGCGTACCGAGAGTACGAGGCCGTACGAGTGACTCTGGAGAAGGAGGGCGATGCCCTCGAAGCAGACGGCCTCGACATCCCTGCCGTGGCCGCGTTGCTCCTCATGAACCACGACGAGTCCGACGTCGACGAGTTCATCGACGTCTACAAGGCCAATCGCAGCCGCGGCCACGAACCGGGGGAAGCGGTCGAATACGCCCTCGCCGGACTCACCGATGACACCGAGATCTCACGGGTGCGGCGCCAGGCAGACAAGCTCGGCCTGCCGGTGAGCATCACCGTTGCCCTCCTGCGCCGCCGTGATGACGGGCCCGAGGTCTATCGGGGCCTGCTCGACGAGCTGGCTGGACACGGTCCGTCCGGCGAGACCCTGCGGACGATTGCCGGGATCCTGGCCGTCTCCCTCGAGCCGGCACAGGCCGTTCGACGATGGGTCGAGGCGCGCCAGGCGCTCACCGACCTCGGTCTGGAAGGTTCGTACGCCGATGTCGCCGCAGCCTTTGGAGCATCAGACGGCCGGGGCCCGAAGCGGTTCGCCCTGTCGTACGCGGCGCAGAGGCAGGCACTGGCCCGGTCCAGCATCGACGACGCCGACAGGTTTGCCCCCGAACTCGCCCACGAGGGCACCAGCCGCCAGACGGACACCTGGACCGGCCGACCGATCCCCCGCGGGTTGTACGACTTCGATCCGTTCACGTTGTTCTTCTATCACTGGGTCATCACGGGCGGACGCTCCGGCTCCTATGGATGGGAACCCATCTACCGCGACCAATCGTGGTCCCAGAACCGCGGTTCGTGGTGGGGTGGCGGAGGTGGCTTCGGGGGAACCGGGCGTGGTGGAGGCTC
>JABDIW010000428.1 GCA_013003515.1 Acidimicrobiia bacterium | reverse complement strand
CGGGTACTCTCCCCGACATGCGACAGCGACCCGCGATCGTGAAGATCGCCGAGAAATCAGAAACGACCGAGACAACGGTCACCATCACCCTCGACTGGAACGACGAGGAGCATCACGGCACGGCGAGTGGACCTGCCGATGACTCCCATCGACCCCGCATCATCGGCGAGGCGACGCTTCGTGCCGTGGAGTCCGTAACGGAGGGCGCTCTCGATCTCGACCTTGCTGCCATCGCTACGACACCACTCGGAGAGCTTCAGGTGGCCATGGCGCAGATCGGCGTCAAGGCAACCGGTGAGCTGTTCGTTGGCACGGCGATGGTGGCCGAGTCCGATCAGGAGACAGCAACGGTGAAGGCCGTCCTCGACGCGCTGAACCGCCGCATCACGACACTATTGACGGCCTGAGACCTACTGACGCCTGCGATCAGGTGACGCTCGGGATCAGACGAGGTCTTGCTCGCGGATTCCGAACGAGGGATGGCGGAGGCGGCACAACGCCAGCTTCTCGAGCTGACGGATCCGCTCCCTGGTGAGATTGAACTCCTCGCCGATCTCCTCGAGCGTGCGGGGAACGCCGTCGTAGAACCCGTACCGGAGGGCCAGGATCCTGCCTTCGCGCTGGGGAAGCCGATCGATCGACTTACGCAGGCTGTCGGCGATGTCGAGTTCCTCGGTGACCCGGACCGGGTCGACGGCATCCTCGTCCTCGATGAAGTCACCGAGCTGAGCGCCATCTTCACCGACAGGCTGCTCCAATGACACGGTGTCTGCCACGGACAGGGCCAACTCGACCTTGTCGACAGAGACGCCGGCCTCTTCAGCGATCTCTTCGGGCTTCGGCTCACGCCCCAGCTCGGCCTTGAGTGATGCCTGGGCAGCCCGAACGGCGGCCAGGGTGTCGTGGAGGTGAACCGGGATCCGCACGGTGCGGGACTTGTCGGCGATGGCCCGGGTGATGGCCTGCCGGATCCACCAGGTGGCGTACGTGGAGAACTTGAATCCCTTGCGCCAGTCGAACTTCTCGACGGCGCGAATCAGGCCGAGGTTGCCTTCCTGGATGAGGTCGAGGAAGTCGATGCCCGACGTATTCGCATAGCGCCTGGCGTTGGCGACAACGAGGCGCAGATTGGCGGTGAGAAAGGCGTCCTTGGCCTCACGGCCGTGCCGGACCTTGCGCTGCAGTCCGATCTTCTCGGACCGGTCCTTGAAGTCCTTGCCCTCGAGACGCTCCTCGGCGTCGGCGCCAGCCTCGATCTTCTGGGCGTACTCGACCTCTTTTTCGGCTGTCAGGAGCTCGTACTCGCCGATCGCCGTCAGGTACTGGCTCACCAGGTCGGTCGTGAGACGACCCCGCTCGTCGGTGAGTTTGGTCTTGTCGCGGTCGCGACGGGTCCGGGTGAGCGTGTCGCGCTCGACCCGCTCTTTGGCCTCGGCGCGCTCGCGCACCGCCCGGTTGACCACCGTCTTTCTCGGTTTGCCATTCGACATGTCGCGCTGGTCCTCCACAGACTCTTGAAATTCCGTACCTGAGGCCACTCACTCCCGCGCAGGGGACAGCCCGTGCGGAGCGTCCTGGTCGGCCTCGAGATCGTGTCCACCATCGACCCGCGCTTGTGAAACAATTCACAAGCATCGGGGCGTACCTCACTATCACACAGGTCGCCGTTTTTGTGAACCCCCTTTTTCTGACGGCCATTCCCTGCCAATCGTGAGCCGGGAACAGGCGAAACCAGGGTCGGGCACGAGTCTCACCCATCCAGACATGATTGGCGGCGGGGATAGCCTGCAGCCGGTGGTACGTTCGCACGGTGCCAAATCGACTTTCCGGTTCGACCAGCCCGTA
This sequence comes from Acidimicrobiia bacterium, assembly GCA_013003515.1. Lineage (GTDB taxonomy): Bacteria > Actinomycetota > Acidimicrobiia > Spongiisociales > UBA5794 > JABDIW01. The sequence goes on along the minus strand of JABDIW010000428.1, from coordinate 847 downwards.
CCTGCTCCAGCACGCCGACAATCCCGTCGACTGGTACCCGTGGGGTGAGGAGGCGTTCGCCGATGCCCGGGCGCGGGATGTCCCCGTGCTGCTCTCAGTGGGCTACGCCGCCTGTCATTGGTGCCATGTGATGGCCCACGAGTCATTCGAGGACGCCGCGACGGCCGACGTGATGAACCGGCTCTTCGTGAATGTGAAGGTCGACCGCGAGGAACGCCCCGATGTCGATCGGATCTACATGGATGCCGTCCAGGCGCTCAGCGGACATGGGGGCTGGCCCATGACGGTCTTCATGAGCCCCGACGGACGCCCGTTCTTCGCCGGCACCTACTTCCCCAAGGCCGACCGCCCGGGCCATCCGGCATTCACCACGGTGCTGAACCGAATCAGCGAGGCATGGGCAGAACGCAGGCCGGACCTCGAAGAACAGGCCGAGCGCCTCACACAGGCCATTCGCAGGGACCTCCCGTCCACGACCGTCGATCGCAACGCGGTCTGGGACGGCGCCCTGGCCGACCTCCACGAGCGGTTCGATCCCGTCAACGGGGGTTTCGGAACCGCCCCGAAGTTCCCCCAGGCTCCCAACCTGGAATTGCTGGCACGGGCGACTGCATTCGGCGAGGACACCGGTCCCATGCTGAGCCAGAGCCTCGATTCCATGGCGGCCGGCGGGATCTACGACCATGTCGGGGGCGGGTTCTGCCGGTACTCCGTCGACGCTGCGTGGCTCGTGCCCCACTTCGAGAAGATGCTGTACGACAACGCACTCCTGGGGCGTCTCTATCTGCGCTCAGGCCAGATCTTCGAGGCCCCACGGTTCACCCGGGTCGCCCGCCACACCCTGGAC
>JABDIW010000420.1 GCA_013003515.1 Acidimicrobiia bacterium | reverse complement strand
TCTGCGAGCAGCGTTGGGAAGACGTTTCCGGCGGTGTCGATCCAGTCGGCGGTGGCGGCGAACTCCGGCGGAGCCGGCGGGGGAGCCGGCTCGCTGACAACCCATGAGAAGGAGGTTGAGACCTCTGTGGTTCCGTCACTCACCGTCACGACAGGTGTGTAGGTGCCTGCCGGACCAACCAGGGTCCCGGTGACCAGGCCGGTTGAATCCATGACCGCTCCTGCGGGCAGCCCGGATGCCGAGAACGTGAGGCCATCGCCCTCGGAGTCGGAGGCGGTGGCCGTCAGGTTCACGATGTCGCCCATGAATCCGCCCTGATCCGCAATGGGGTCGAGCGTTGGGGCGGCGTTGGGCGGCACAGAGCTTGTCGAACTCGTCGAGCTCGTCGTCGATCCCGCCTCGGGCAGGGCGGTTGGGGTTGTGTCGGTGGGCCACTGGGTGATCGCCAGCGTCGCGGCCGCAGCGCCGACGATCACGATGCCGGCCCACAGCCAGGGCGACCGCCTCTTCGACTGCGGCGGATGCACGGCGGCTCCGGATCCACCGAGGGGCGCGGCGCACATGCCACAGAACGACTCCTCGGGCAACACCGGGTGACCGTTGGGGCAGGTTGCCGTGCGAGCCGCGTTGGAGCCGGCGGGCGGTGTGATGGCCTCGCCACACACCGAGCAGAAGGCCTGTCCTGTCTCGACCGGGTGTCCCTGGGGACACGTGAGTGTCATCTCGACCCATGGTGCTCGGGCGGTGAGACGACGACCAGGGCCAACCGACCACCGGCAGAGGGCCGGAGGGTGGACATCCGTGTTTGCCGATGCCTTCAAGACAGCTTCGAACGTCGCCTCGATGATCGCTTTGTGTCACACCCCTTCCGTACCGTGTCTGGTGATGGGATACGTGATGAGAACCATTCGCGTCGTGGTGTCGGTCGTTGTGTTCGCCGTGGTGGCGCCGCTGACGTTCTGGCTGGTGAGCTCGGTGATCGGGTGGGCCACCGGCTGAGACGTGTCGACGATGCGTCTCTGGAGCGACTCGGTGGGCTATCGGATGACCCACGTCGGGGTGGTTGTTGCCCCGGTCGGCGGTGGACTGCGTAGCGTTGTGCCCACATGGAGATCAGAGCGCTGGAACCTGCTGACCTCGCCTTGCTCTCCGAAATAGACCGTTCGGAGCTGATCAAGGTGCAGTACGAGGTCGTCGACGGCGACCTCGTGGTCCGCGACGACCTGTTCGCCGTCCCTCCCTGGAATCCCGAGGGCACAGGGCCCCACTCGGTAGGGGCGATGCGGGGGTCTCTCGAGCCGATCCTCTACCGGGGAGCGGTGCTTCTGGGCGCCTTCAAAGGCGACGATGTCGCCGGCATGGCCGTCGTCGAGCCGCGATTCGAGCCCCCGATGGCGTGGTTGACCTTTCTTCACGTCAGCCGTCCATACCGGAGGATGGGTGTCGCCAGCACCCTGTGGGAAGAGAGCGTGCGTCGGGCTCTCGAAGCTGGCGCTACGTCGCTGTACGTCTCTGCCACGCCTTCGGGTTCGGCGGTCGGGTTCTACCTGTCACGAGGATGCGCCCTGACACCTACTCCTCATCCCGATCTCTTCGCCGACGAACCCGAGGACATCCACTTCACCT
>JABDIW010000403.1 GCA_013003515.1 Acidimicrobiia bacterium | reverse complement strand
CCGAGCTTGTTCTTGATGTCCTTCACATCCTGGAGCCGCATGTCGAGAGTGGCGAACCGCCGGTTGGGGCCGATCGTGCCGTTGAGCGGCGTCTTCGCGGCCGGTGACAGCCATCCAGACCCCAGGGAGTACGAGATCGCCCGCAACCGTCTCGCCACCTCGAGAGTCACCGCCTGCAGGTCACCTGTTGCCTGACGTACCGACCGCAACGCGGAGAGAAAGCGACCGGCGCGACGCGCCGTCTCGCGAACGACCAGCTCGGCACCGTCGGGAATCGGCCGCGGTTTGAACGGTGGGGCATCCTCGATGTCGGGCGTTGGGGCCATCCCGAGGAGCACGGCCATCAGCTCGACACCCGCCATCCCATCGATCATGCAGTGGTGGACCTTCGAGATCACGGCGAATCGATCGTCCTCGAGCCCCTCGACCACCCACAACTCCCACATCGGCTTGGACCGGTCGAGTTGCTGAGACAGCACGCGGCCTGCCAGATCCAACAGCTGCTCAGGAGTTCCTGGCTTGGGAAGCGATGTGTGCCGCACGTGGTACTCGAGATCGAAGTGCTCATCATCGACCCACACCGGGTGCCGTTCGATCGGCACGAAGGCCAACCGCTGGCGATATCGAGGGATCAGGTGAAGGCGGGAACCGACGTACGCCCTGATCCGCTCGATGTCGATACCACCGTTGGCGTCTCGCATCGGACCCGCATCGAACAGACCCAGTGACGCCACATGCATGTGGGTCGTTCGCGACTCGAGCGCGAGAAACGAAGTATCGAGAAACGAGAGCCGCTCGTACGTCTGCACGGGAATCCTTGTCCGGGCCCCTCAGCCTATCGGGCGGAGACCGTCCCTCGAAGCGGCTCGCCGAGCTCGACCAGCACCGACCGCAGGTCGGGCGGTAGCGGCGCCTCGAGCTCGATCGGGTCGCCAGAGGTGGGATGGACGAAGGAGATCCGGCGTGCATGGAGGAATGAGCGGGGCGACGACACGCTCGTCTTGCGACGACCGTCGTAGTGCCCATCGCCGACCACAGGGTGACCGATCGATGCGGCGTGGACGCGAATCTGATGAGTGCGCCCCGTCTCGAGCCGGACGTCGACGAGCGAGACATCGGACCAATCGGCGCGGCGGGCGAAGTGGGTACGAGACGGCCGGCCATCTGAGCGGACCGCCATCCGGGTGGGCCGGTGCGGATCGCGACCGATCGGAGCATCGACGGTGGCAGTCGCCGCCTCGAGGTGGCCGTGAATCAG
>JABDIW010000395.1 GCA_013003515.1 Acidimicrobiia bacterium | reverse complement strand
TCGGGGCGCAATGGCCACGGATGAAGTCCGTGAAGGGATCGACCACGTCGTCGACCGTCTCGCTGTCGCCCTCGATGAAGCCGTCGGGGCCGTACGGGGTGCCACAGCCGGAGATCTCGGCCGGGGTCCGGTTGAGCATCAGCTCCTGGGTGAGCGCGGGCAACGGCTCGAGCTCGTAGTCGTCGGGGAGGAGCGTCAGGTAGATGTCCTCCGGGGCGACCGAAGCGAGCAGCTGCGCGGCCTCGTTCGGAACCAGGAAGGTGATGGTGCCGCCCTGCGGGGTGAGCGCCGCCGTGCTGGCCTCTCCGGTCTGGAGCTGCTGTCGGGCACCGATCGCCAGGATCTCGACCCGCTGGTAGAGGTAGCGGGCCGGCTGCGTGTAGGTGCAGTAGACCTCGGCGGTGACGATGCCACCGAAGGAGTTGTTCTCGCCCTGTTCGGCGAACGCGATCTCCTCGGCGAGCTCGTTGGCCAGGGCCTCGTCGAGCTCCTCGGTGTCGGCGCACTCACCACTGTGGTTGACCATCAGGTTGACCTCGTCGCCGGGCTGGAGGTAGCCACCGACGGCCCGGGTGGTGTCGATCTCCACCGAGACAGCGACGTTGCCCGCCGGGATCTGGTCACGCAGCGACTGCGTCAGCACGGTCGGGTCGATGAACAACCCCGCCACGATGATCTGGTTGCGAGGGATGTCGCCGCCGGCCACGAGCCCGGTGATGGGATCCGTGTTGTCCGGCGAGATGAACGTCGACGGCCGGATCTTCAGCGGAACCTCGCTCCGCTGGACCGACTCGAGTGCTTGCGCAACGGGAGTCCCCTTGGGGATGTCGGCCGTTGCGATCAACACTTCGACCGGCTGAGCATCGTCGTAGACATCGCGCTCGATGCCCCGCACGTAGTTGAGCAATGCGATGCCGGCGAACACGCCGACGCCGATCGCAGCGATAAGGATGAGTGTCTTGCGGGAACTCACGGGAACCTCGTTGGTGAGAGAGTGACCTTCTGCGATCCCCCTGTCGGATGCCCGGCCCCGTACTTGAGGCGTTTGGCCCGGGACTTCGGTCCCGATGCGCGTTCGACGTCCGGAGGACTCCTCCATCAACGGCGTTCACCCGGGCCATCTTGATCCCGAACGCGAAACGGTCGCCCCTCCCGGGGCGCCCGTTCCGTAAGAATGTGCGTCGAGTCGGCCCGCTCAGGCCTCTTCGGTCGGTTCCTCTGCCGGAGTGTCGGCGGGAGCCTCGGCAGCCGCTTCGGCCACCGCGACCTCTTCCTCGACTTCGACCTCTTCCTCGACGTACTCGTATTCGACCTCGTTGCCGTGTTCGTCGGTTGCGGTCTCGGTGGTACCCGGCGCGGGGGCGTCTTCGCCGGCCTCGGCGTAGTACTCCTCCCAGGCCTGCTGACCTTCGGAGCTGGTCTCCTCGCCGATGTAGTTGCCCTCGTTGTCGTAGGCGTGGGCACCGAAGTGCTCCTGGTACTCGGCAGCGACTTCGCCACCCTCGGCGGCCTGCTTGATCGACAGGCTGATGCGGCGGCGCTGGAGATCGAGATCGATGATCTTGACCCACAGCTCTTCGCCCGGGGTGACGACCTGCTCGGGGAGATCGACGTGGTGCGCCGACATCTCGGAGATGTGCACGAGTCCTTCGATGCCGTCGCCCACCTGGACGAAGGAACCGAACGGCACGAGCTTGGTGACCCGGCCGTAGACGAGCTCGCCGACGCGGTGCGAACCGGCGAACTCCTGCCACGGATCCTGCTGGGTGGCCTTCA
>JABDIW010000375.1 GCA_013003515.1 Acidimicrobiia bacterium | reverse complement strand
AGATCGACCACCTGTGCCGGTGGCGTGTCCTGGAAGGCAACTGCCGGGAAACCTGCCGGTGTCCAGCTGGCCACGTTCCCGGCCGTCACCACCGCCGTGCCGGAGACGACGCCAACGGCAGCTCGCGGCTCGAGCCGTTCGAGGGCGAACATGCTCTCGGCGACAGTCACCCGCTCCAGGGCGAGCTCGGCGAGGCCGTGCAGTTCTGCCTCGATCTCGCTGACCGCGGTTCGCAACTGGGCGAGTCGGCGCTCCAGGGCGTCCTTCTCGTCACGTGCGTCCACCGTGATCTCGTGGGCGCGCTCACGCGCATGCTCGAGGATGCGACCCGCCTGGCTCTGGGCAGAGGCGAGACGATCCTCGGCCTCGGTCCGGGACCGGGTGAGCAGGGCAGCTGCTTCGGCTGCCGCCGACCGGGTGGTGTCTTCGGCCTCGGCGTTCGCCTCGGCCGTCACACGGACTGCCCTGCTCTCTGCCTCCTCGATGACTGCGGCTGCCTCTGACGTTGCATCGTCGAGCATCCGCTTGCTTGTGGTGCGGGCCTGTTCCCGCACGTCGTCGGCCTCCGCAACGGCCATCTCGAGCGCGGCGCTGGTGGCACGCTCGGACAACTCCGCCCGCTGTTGAGCCTCGCGGCGCGCATCGGTGAGAAGCTCCTCGGCCTCTCGATGCGACGCCGAAACCATCTTCTCTGTCTCCGCCTCGATCGCCTCGGCCGTGCGTTCCGCCGAGCTGACGATGCGGTCGGCCTCGGCCCCGGCATCGGTCAGGATCGTCTGGCTCTGCGTCTCGATCTCGCGAGCCATTTGTGTCGAATCGTGGCGGACCTTCTCGGCCTCTGCCTTGCACGACTCGATCAGCTCGTGCGAGGTCGTGAACGCTTCCTTGCGCAACTCCTCGGCCTGCACCTGCGCCTCGGCCACCATCTCGTCCTTGGTCCTCTGGGCAGCAACCAGCATGCGCTGGATCGCCTCGGACGGTTCGTGGGCCTCGCGCAGGTCCCCTTCGAGCGCGGTGACACGCTCTTCGTAGGTGCGGAGTGCTTCGGCCACTCGGGCCATCACTGCGTCGACTTCCGCGGGGTCATAGCCCCTGCGGCGCACGGCAGTGAACTCGTGCGTCGCGACGGTAGACGCATCTACCTTCATGTTCCCGACTACCTCCCTGACGCTCCGCCCGCAACCGGCCCCTTAACGACGGACTGCGAAACGACCGGGATGGGTCGTCTTTACCCTGTGTGTGCCGTCGCACCGTACAGAGATCGCGAAAACCGGCGCAAATCGTTTTCGCGAGTCGTGCCCTTGTTTACGAGCGACTCCTGCCATAGGGTTGGTATGTGGACCCAATCACCGTCGAACTCGACAAGGAATGGCTGTCCGTGGCGGACATCGCCGAATACATGGGTGTGTCGGCGTTCGTCGTCACCAGCCTGCTGCGCGGCCACGAATTGCCAGGCGTGAAGTTCGGTCGTGAGTGGCGGGTCGCCCGACTCGATTTCCAGGACTGGCTCAACGCTCGGAGACAGGAGTCCGCCACCGAGGTGGCGAATACACTTCGCAGCAAGTGAGGCCTACTTCGACAATTGAGGTCCCTGTCCACGAGCCCGACGTGGACATCACTCCTGACACCGACACTCCGTGGAACGTGGTCGTCTGGAATGATCCGGTGAACCTCATGTCGTACGTGGTGTGGGTGTTCCGCAAGCTGTTCGGTCATCCCGAAGACGTGGCGACCAAGCTCATGCTCCAGGTCCATCACGACGGCCGAGCCATCGTCTCCTCGGGTCCGTTGGAGAAGGCCGAGATCGATTGTTATCGCCTCCACCGTCATGGCCTGTGGGCCACCCTCGAGCAATGAAGGCGTCTCCCATTGCCGGCGGGATCGAAGTGAGCCTCGATCCCGAGGAGGCCGGGTTCGTTCGCAGCCTCCCCGACTATCTCGACGGTCTCGGTGACGATCCCGCCGACCCGGCAGTCAAGCGTCTGACCCCGACGATCCATCCCGACGACCCAGACGCGTCGGCGGAGTTCGACCGTTTCATCGGGCCGGCAATGGCCGACGAGCGGCGCGACGACAGAGATCTCGTGGCAACCACCATCC
>JABDIW010000360.1 GCA_013003515.1 Acidimicrobiia bacterium | reverse complement strand
TTCGGTGAGTCGGCAGGCGAAGGCATGGATGCCGACGCCGACCTCCCGGCGAACCCCGCCGAGTGGCTTGCGTCGCTCGGCGCCCAGACGGAGGCAGAAGAAGAGGAGTAGCTCTCCAGTTGTCAGTCGTCAGTTGTCAGTCGCCAGCAAGCTGGTGGCCGGCAGCCGGTAGCTACGGGATCAAGGAATAGCCGTTGGCTTCGTAGCCGCCGTACTCACCGGAGATACCCTCCCAGACGAAGCCACCCCAGATGAGCAGCTCGATGCCATTCCACGCGTATTCGGGCCCGAACCGCTCCTCGAGAACAGGTCCGTCGATGACGGTCCATGAGTCCGAGACCGGGTCGTATGACCAGGTCGGCGCGACGGAGAACACATCGTCCCGACCATCGGTCCCGCCATAGACCAGCATGGCCGTTCCAGTCCACACCGCGGCGTGGCCGCGACGGAATGGTCCCGGTGGATCGCTGATCGGGCGCCACGTGTCGGCTGCGGGGTCGTAGGCGACGCCCACCCTGACCGGGTTGTCCAGCCCGCCCCACAGGATCATCTCGGATCCCGTCCAGACGGCGGTTGCGTCCGTCCAGTGGGCTCCCTGCGGGGTCTCTGCCAGCGGCCTCCAGGTGTCGGCGATCGGGTCGTAGGCGGCACCGTCGGTGTGCGGTCCGACATCGCGACCTCCATTACCGCCCCACACGATGAGCTCGGAGCCCGTCCAGACGACCGAGGCTCCGGCCCGCGGGGCAAGCGGCGAGGGGGCGAGGGGGCGCCACGTGTCGGTGGCCCAGTCGAGGGCGGCACCCACGACCTGGGTGTCGACGGGCAGGCCGACGTCGTCGAGTTGGAGCGCACCACCCCACACGATCAGGTCGGTAGTTGTGGTGGCGACCACCGCACCGGTCGTGATCGGAAGCCCGCTGTCGGGGAGATCGGACAGCACACCCGTCGCAGGATCGAACCTGTGGGCGGCGAACCGGTCCTCGCTTCGGCTCCATCCCCAGATGAACACCTCGTCGCCGCCGGCCACTGCCTGATCGCCGCCTGTCAGGTTTGGGAGGTCGACCCAGATGCCGTCGAACGGCAGGTATGCCGCTCCCGCGAAGCCGTCGTCGCTCTCCATCCAGATATGGAAGGCGTCGGCGGCGTAGGCGGACATGCCGATGGGCCCGGCGGATGTCAGCGGCGAGGCGGGGATCCGGCTCCATCCATCGTTGGCCAGCGGCTCATCGCCCGGGGTTCCGCAGGCAGCAAGGCCAACAGTCAGGGCCAGAGCGAGTGAGAAGAGGCGTCGCATGACGCCGGAGGGTATCGGTGTCGTCGATCAACGAGCGCCAGTTACAGGAGTGGTGCCCCGGTCACATCCACTCCTCGCCGGGACCGCGGGGCGGGTACAGGTCCCACTCGATCGGCTCGAGGTCGGCGATCTCGATGTTGAGGTCACCGCCTTGTTCTCGCGCCGCCACGGTGTCGTCGTCGATGAACGCGACCTCATCGGCCCAACGCCCGAGGCCCCCACCGTGGGTGACCGTGTCCGTGGCTGCGTCGACGACGAGCACCGAGCCTGCCACCGGGGCGATCCGGTAGGGGAGCATGAGCGGAATCGGCTTGCTGTCGGAATAGGCGACGGCGATGCGGGCACCGTCGGGGGAGATGGCGATGTCCGAGATGAGGCCGCCCTTGATGGTGTTGCGGAACCGGAAACCACCCTGTGGCTCCCACGAGGATCGATCGATGCGAAACACGGTGTCGGTGTGGCTCAGCAGCACGGTGTCGTCGTGGAACCGGAATGTCGGTGCACCCCGCCCGAGATTGAGGTCCGCTGCCACCGTTGCGGTGTCGAGGTCATACACGACGAAGCGACCGCCGGTGCGAGAAGGTGTCACGATGGCGTGCTGGTTTCCCGGGCATGCCACCAGGCGGTAGGGGTCGTCGGGCTCTTCGGGCAGGCCGGGGATTCCGGGGAGCCGAAGGATCTGGGCCCCGTCGGCGGTGAGACGGAGCAGGTAGGGAAACACCAGTGTGTACAGGCTCGGGAGGTGATCCCAGGCACCGGTATCCCCCGATGCAGTGACGGAGAAGTCTTCGCCGATCTCCATCGTCGACGTCACGACACCGGGTGCGTCGATGTGGTGGGCGGTGATGAGCCTCACGGGTGGCTCGGCGAACGAGTAGTGCTTCACGGCGAAGTACCCGTCCTCGCCGAGCGCAAAGCGAATCATCGAGCCTCCACCGACGTCGACGACTCTCTGGTCTCCCGACTCGATGTCATGGATGACCAGCTCGCTGCGGTGAGCGATGAGCAGGCGCCGATCGGGAAGCGGGATGATCACAGCGAAAACGGTAGTCCCGGCTGCGGCCCGCGCCGACGTACTCCGGGCCGGGGCGTAACCTCCCCTGCATGCTGCCCTTGAGGATCTTCGGTATCCCGGTGCGCATCAACTGGTCGGTCGCCATCCTGGCGATCCTCGGTATCGGTGTGTACGACGGCTTCGCCCTGGTCATGTTCACGTTCGGGGTGGTCGCCGCCGTGCTGCTCCACGAGCTGGGCCACGCGTTCACGGCGCGCAGGTTCGGCGGCTCCGACATCATGGTGACGTTGTATGCGTTCGGCGGCCTCACCACCTTCCAACCCGGTGTGGAGCGCCCGATGTCCTCGTTCAGGCTGTTCCTGGTCGCCGCCGCCGGCTCCGCCACAGGGATCATCACCGGCGGTGCTCTGTTCCTACTGATCCGCAACGATGTCCTGACGCCGCGCAACGTCGACATCGAGGCCTTGGCCTGGGGCTTCATCCTCGC
>JABDIW010000350.1 GCA_013003515.1 Acidimicrobiia bacterium | reverse complement strand
GCGAGGATGGCGCCGAGGACCACCAGGGGGTTCCTGGCGATGTTGCGCAGCGCCTCGCGCAGTGCGTACTGAATCCGCATCACACGTCTCCCTGGTCGGTGCCGTCGCCAGGTCCCGACTCGACCTCGACTGGATCGGGCTCGACCTCGGCAGGAGCCGGGGGCTCGGCGTCCTTGGCCGGGGCGGGGGCAGCGGGGGCGGGGGTCTGGGGGCGCCCGGGACGGGCGGGGCGGGCGGCTTCGTACACACCGCGAGCCTGGTCACGGACGATCCGGCCCCGGTCGAGCTCGACTACACGACGCTGCATGGCGTCGACGATGGCATGGTCATGCGTGGCCATCACGACGGTCGTTCCGGTGCGGTTGATGCGGTCGAGGATGCGCATGATCCCCACCGACGTCGCCGGATCGAGGTTCCCTGTCGGCTCGTCGGCGAGCAGGATCAGAGGGCGGTTCACGAACGCACGGGCCACCGACACTCTCTGCTGTTCGCCACCGGACAGCTGACGGGGGTAGCGATCGGATTTGGCGGCGAGCCCGACCAGCTTGAGAACCTGCGGCACCTGGCTACGGACGACGCTGCGCGGCCGCCCCGTGACCTCGAGGGCAAAGGCGACGTTCTCGTGCACGGTCTTGTTGGGGAGGAGCTTGAAGTCCTGGAACACGGTGCCAATCGAGCGACGGAGGTGAGGGACCTTCCACGAAGGGAGGTCCGAAGCGTGCTTGCCGGCCACCCAGATCTCGCCAACGGTGGGCTTCTCTTCGCGCATCATCAGGCGGATGAGGGTCGATTTCCCTGATCCTGATGGGCCGACGAGGAAGACGAATTCGCCCTTGGGGACGTCGACCGTGACGTCCTTGAGCGCGACGACTCCGCCGTCGTAGACCTTGGTGACTGATTGAAGTCGAATCATGGGTAGCGGCGAGTCCTGTCGATCGTGAGTCCCCTACCGCCCGCCGTCCGGCACGATACCAGTGAGTTCGGGTAATCCCGTCTCAAGACAGGATTACCCGAGGCTGCCAGCTGCCAGTCGCCGGTAGCCGGTAGCCGGTAGCCGGTAGCTAGGTCCCCTGCTCGGTCCGTCTCCAGATGAGGTATTCGTCGATCAGGCGGTCGATGTCGCCGTCGAGGACACCCTGGACGTTGCCGATCTCGGCGCCGGTGCGGAGATCCTTGACCATCTGATAGGGCTGAAGGACGTAGCTGCGGATCTGACGCCCCCACCCCGCCTCGGTCTGCTCCCCGCGGATGGCATCGACCTTCGCCAGCTGATCTTGCCGGGCCAGCTCGGCGAGACGAGCCGCCAGCAACACCATGGCCCGGGCCTTGTTCTGCATTTGCGACCGCTCCGCCTGACACGACACGACGGTGCCGGTGGGGAGATGAGTGATCCGGACCGCGCTGTCGGTGACGTTGACGTGCTGGCCACCGGCTCCTGACGAACGGAACGTGTCGATCTTCAGGTCCTCCTGGTTGATCTCGACCTCGTTGACCTCGACCTCCGGGATGACATCGACACCGGCAAAGGACGTGTGGCGGCGAGCGTTGGCGTCGAACGGCGAGATCCTCACGAGACGATGGACGCCGCGCTCGCTCTCGAACAACCCGTAGGCGTGGTCTCCGCGCACCGTCAGCGTCGCCGACTTGATGCCTGCCTCGTCCCCGGGGAGGATCTCGTCGATCTCGAAGGACATGGAGCTGCGCTCCAACCATCGCACGTACATGCGCAGCAGCATCTCGGCCCAGTCCTGGGCGTCCACACCTCCGGCGCCGGCATGGATCGACACGATGGCCGTGCGGTCGTCGTAGTCGCCGAAGAACAGGGTCTCGCGTTCCAACGCCTTGAGCACCGACTCGGTCTCTTCCATCTCGGCGATGACATCCCGACGTGCTTCCGCGTCGTCCTCCTCCTCGACCAGCTCGAGGAGAACCTCGGCGTCATCGAGAGACATCGTCAGCGTCTCGACCTGGGTGACGATCTGCTCGCCTCTGGCGAGCTTGCGGGTGATCTCGAGGGCGCGATCCTGGTCATCCCACAGGTCGGGAGCCGAGGCGAGCTCCCTCAGCTCATCGAGCTCGGCGGTGCGTGCCTCGACGTCAAAGGAACCTCCGGGCGTCGTCGAGCCGCAAACGGAGCTCCTTGAGGAGGGCGCGGGGATCGACGTCGTTCACGGGCCAGAAGCTAGCCGCACCGGGCTAGGCCTCAGCGGCCTCGACGGGCTTGGCCCCGGGAGCACCGTGGCACTTCTTGAACTTCTTGCCCGATCCGCAGGGGCACGGGGCGTTGCGGCCCACCTTGGCGCCGACCTTCACCTGCCGGTCTGTCGTCCCGTCGGTGTTGGTCTGGATCATCGTCGCGCGTTGCGGCGCAACGGGCTCCTTCACGACGTTGACGTGATACATGTAGCGGAGGGCGTCGTGTTTCACGGAGTCGACGAGAGCCGAGAAGAGATCGAACCCCTCCCTCTGATACTCGACGAGCGGATCGCGCTGGCCCATGGCTCGCAGTCCGATGCCGGCGCGGAGATAGTCCATCTCGGCAAGGTGCTCGCGCCACTTGTTGTCGATGATCGACAAGACCACCGTCCGCTCCAACTGCCGGACAGTCTCGGTGCCGATCTCCGCCTCACGCGCCTCATACATCGACCCCGCTTCGGCGACAAAGCGCTCGACGACGTCGTCCGGATCCAGCAGGTCGGGCCTCTCGAACGAGTCCCGGCCCAGCTCGGTGTCGTACAGCGTCTTCATCCGATGATCCAACTCTTCCCAATCCCATTCGTGGGGATCGGTGGAGAGGTCGGTCATGGCGAGGACTTCGGCCTCCACGACCTCGTCGCGCCACCCTGAGACCAGGGACGCCGTTTCTGAGTCCTCACCGAGGAGAACCTGGTTCCTCCAGCGATAGATGATCTCGCGCTGGGTGTTCATCACCTCGTCGTACTTCAGGACGTTCTTCCGGGTTTCGAAGTTGATGGCCTCCACCTGGGTTTGAGACCGCTCGATGGACTTGCTCACCATCTTGTGCTCGATGGGCACGTCGTCGGGGATGCGGAGCCGCTCCATGATCGACTTCACCCGGTCCGACTGGAAACGGCGCATCAGATCGTCCTCGAGCGACAGGTAGAACCTCGATTCGCCGGGATCGCCCTGGCGTCCGGACCGGCCTCGCAGCTGATTGTCGATCCGCCGTGACTCGTGCCGTTCCGTGGCGAGCACATACAGCCCGCCGAGGTCGAGCACCTGCTGACGCTCACGCTCGATCTGGGGGGCGAGGTCGACCATGGCCTTCTCGAGGGCCTCGTCGTACTCGGCGTCGCCTTCCTTGATGCCCTTCTTGGCCACCTCGCTCTTGGCGAGGGCTTCGGGGTTGCCGCCGAGCTGGATGTCGACACCGCGACCAGCCATGTTGGTGGCCACCGTCACCGCTTTGAGTCTGCCGGCCAGAGCAACGATGGCGGCTTCTCGTTCGTGCTGTTTGGCGTTGAGCACCTCGTGGGGAACCCCGCGTTTGCGCAACAGGTTCGAGAGCCGCTCCGATTTCTCGATGGACACGGTGCCCACCAGGACCGGCTGGCCGAGCTGGTGGCGCTGCACGAGGTCCTCGGCCACAGCGTTGTACTTGGCGTCCTCGTTGACGTACACGCTGTCTGCCTGGTCCATGCGGATCACCGGCTTGTTCGTCGGCACCTCGACGACCTGGAGACCGTAGATCTCGGCGAACTCCCCGGCCTCGGTCTTGGCGGTACCCGTCATGCCGGCGAGCTTGTCGTACATCCGGAAGTAGTTCTGGAGGGTGATCGTGGCCAGGGTCTGGTTCTCTTCTTTGATCTTCACCCCTTCTTTCGCCTCGATCGCCTGGTGAAGGCCCTCGGAATAGCGGCGCCCCTCGAGCACCCGGCCGGTGAACTCGTCGACGATCCTCACTTCGCCGTTGGCGAGCAGGTAGTCGACGTCACGCTCGTAGAGGGTGAGAGCCTTCAGGGCGACATCGAGGTGGTGAATGAGATCGACGTTGGCATGGTCGTACATGTTCTCCACGCCCAGGATCTCCTCGACCCGGGTCACGCCGGCCTCTGTCGTGAACACCTGGCGCTTCTTCTCATCCACCTCGTAATGGACATCGGGCACGAGTCGGCTGGTGATGCGAGCGAAGTCCCGATACCACTTGCCGGTCTCGCCTACCCGGCCCGAGATGATGAGGGGGGTCCGGGCCTCGTCGACCAGGATCGAGTCGACCTCGTCGACGATGGCATAGGAGTGGCCGCTCTGGACCATGTCCTCGGGCCGCATCGCCATGTTGTCGCGCAGATAGTCGAAGCCGAACTCGTTGTTCGTGCCATACGTGACGTCGGCCGCGTACTGAGGCCGACGTTCGGCCGGCGTCTGGTTGGCCTGGATGAGCCCGACCTCGAGACCGAGGAACCGGTGGATGTTGCCCATCCACTCGGCGTCACGCTTGGCCAGGTAGTCGTTGACCGTCACGATGTGCACGCCGCCACCCGACAACCCGTTGAGGTACGACGGCATGGTTGCCGCCAACGTCTTCCCCTCGCCGGTGCGCATCTCGGCGATCATCCCCCGATGGAGGGCGCCGGCGCCGATGACCTGGACGTCATAGGGTCGCTGGTGGAGAACGCGGCGCGAGGCCGACCGCACGACGGCGAACGCTTCGGGCTCGATGTCGTCGAGAGTCTGGCCGTCGGCGAGACGCTTGCGGAACTCGGTGGTCTTGGCCTTCAGGTCGGCGTCGTTGAGCGCTTCGATCTCGGATTCGAGGTCGTTGACCCGGTCGACCAGAGCCTGGAGTTCCTTCAGCGCCTTGCCCTCGCCTGCGCGCAGGACTTTGCTGAAGATGGACATGGGTCTCCGATGGTAGTGGAGGGTCTGGCCAATCTGGCCGCGACTCTTTGCGGCCTCAGGCGGCGTACTCCAGGTAGGCGGCCGGATCGAACCCTGCATCGGCAGGCAGCACCTGCTCGACCACGCCATCCATGACGATCGGCTTCG
>JABDIW010000343.1 GCA_013003515.1 Acidimicrobiia bacterium | reverse complement strand
CGTTACAGGAGTCGTCCTGGGCGAAGCGCAGGACCGCCTCATCGTTCGTGTCTCCGACGGAGAAGACGTCGAGGTTCCCTTCGTGGATCCCATCGTGTCCATGGTCCACCCGTCCGGTGGTCACGTGATCATCGATGCTCCGCCGGGGCTGTTCGGGGACCTGCCGGCCTAGGGCAGGGTCACCCCTTCGCCCGCGCTGGTGGCGACATCTATGGGGCCGTCACCGGGGACCGTCGCCGAGAACGCTCCCCAGGAGCCTGGGAACGACGCGACTGCAACGGTTGCGAACGATTCCCCCGATCCGACAACAACCTCGTTGGTAGTTGCGTAGCCGGCGACGGCGCGAGGCGTCTCGTCCGTCCACGTCGAGATCACGACGTCGCCACCAACTCGCGGTGCGCCATCTGCATCAAGGGTGCCGGTCCCTTGCCGAAGGTCGACGACCACCCGGGCCGGTGCATCGAGATCGAACACGCGGACCTCGGCGGGGGCCTCGAGGTGAATGTCGATGAAGAAGCCTCCGTCATCGGCGTGCACGACGTAGCCGCTCCCCGCCAACCCCCGGGTCGAGAACTGACCGACGTCGGTATCGATCACGGCTGCGGGAAGCTCGATCCGCACGATGTGGTCGGACACGAATACGGCCGCGCCCTCTCCGACCAGGGAACCCGGTGAGGCGTCCCCGGTCAGCAGATCGACGACGAGACGCTCGCAGCCCTCGTAGCCCTCCCAGCGGACGCCGCCGATGACAGCGGCGTCTCCGTCGGCCTCACCGAAGAGCGCCACCGTGCCTTCTCCGAGGAACTCGATGTCCCCGGCGAGACACGGTGCCGTTGATGCGGGCACGGTGGATGTCGTGGTCTGACCCTCGGTGGTGGTCGAGGGAGCCGGGGTTCCGGTGGTGCAGGCCGTCACGACGAGGGCAATCGCGATGGCGGTACGAACAAGGCGCATGACGAGATTATGGACGGTCCCGCGCGACCCTGATGCGGCGGTCCCTTCTCGCGTCAGAAGAGGGCGGGCCGGAAGATCCGGTCGTGGGCGGCGACCGCGAACCGATCGGTCATTCCTGAGACGTAATCGACGACCTGGGTGAGCTGATCTGCGTCGTCGTGGCGATACGTTTCGGGGACCTCCTCGAGATGGTTCATGAAGTGGGCAACCAGGTCACGCACGACTTCTTTGGCCCTGCGTCGCTCTGGCTCCATCGACGGCGCCAGGTAGACCCGCTCGAACATGAAGGCCCGCAGGTTGTGCATCACCCCGAGGGTGGCGGGATCCATCGAGACCTCGCCGGTCGCCAGTGAGTGGTCGATCACGGCAGTGACCATCGAATCGATCCACTGCTTGCCTGGATCGCCGAACGCAACAAGGGCGTCGGCTGGGAGGTCGTCGGGTCGGAGCATGTCGGCGCGAACCGCGTCCTCGACATCGTGGGCGAGATAGGCGATGCGGTCGGCAAACCGGACGATTCCGCCCTCATGGGTCGATGGGCCCTTCTCGACTCGCCACGGGTGGGCGCGAATCCCGTCGGTCACCTGGGCCGTCAGGTTGAGTGGCTCGAGGACCTCGAAGATCCGCACCGACTGGTCGGAGTGACGCCAGCCGCCTTCGACGAACTCGCTGAGTGCTTCTTCCCCGGTATGGCCGAAGGGGGAGTGGCCGACGTCGTGACCCAGGCAGATCGCCTCGGTCAGCTCCTCGTTGAGACCGAGGGCACGGGCGATGGCGCGGCCGATCTGGGTGACCTGGAGCGTGTGGGTGAGCCGGGTCACGAAGTGGTCGCCCTCGGGCATCATGAACACCTGGGTCTTGTGCTTGAGCCGCCGGAAGGCCTTCGAGTGCACGATGCGATCGCGGTCTCGTTCGAACGCAGTCCGGAACGGGTCCGGCTCCTCCGGCTCGGAACGGGTTGCGGCGCCGGCACGGGTCGCCTCAGGCGCGAGCATCTCGTCTTCGAGTCGTTCCCTCATCTCCCGATCGTGGGGCTTGAAGCTCACGAGCTTGTCTCGGCAGGCCGCTTCTTGGCGAACAAACGTTGCATCAGGCGAGCCATCATCGACCGGCTGGGCTGACCGGTGATGATCCGACGCCGCACCGATGCAGAGATGGCGTCGATCACGAGCACCGTGGCGATCATGACGAGGAGGGCGGCAAACCCTTTCGAGCGGTCAGGCACGAAGAGGAACCGGCTGTAGATCTCATCGCCGATGCCGCCGGCGCCGATGACGCCGAGCACTGCTGAGGCCCGGATGTTGATCTCGAACCGGTACAACCAGTAGGCGAGCACGTTGGGCATCGCCTGGGGCACCACACCGAATTGCATGGCTTGCATCCGGGTACCGCCAGATGCCCGGATCGCCTCGATCGGGCCTTCGTCGACGCCCTCGATGACCTCCGACGTCAGCTTGCCGAGCGTGCCGATCGAGTGGATGCCGATGGCCAGGGCCCCCGGGAATGGTCCCAGTCCGAATGCCGGGATGAGCATGATCGCCAGAACCAGCTCGGGGAAGGCCCGGATCCCCGACAGCAGCGAGCGGACCGGCAAGGTGACTGAACGAGGCGCGATGTTGGTGGCTGCGAGGAATCCGAGCGGGAACGACAGCGTCGCCCCGATGATCGTGGCGATCCATGCCACGTACAGCGACTCGAGGATCTTCTCGAACGTTCGGCCCGTCTCTGAGAAGTCGGGTGGCCACACCTGCTGAACGAGGTTCCACATCTGTCCGGGGGCTCGCCGCAGGTTGTCGGCCGATATCTCGAGGCCGAGGAGGCCCCAGATCAGCGGTCCAATGATCACGATGACGGCGATCCATCGGATGATCTTGGGCCAGCGGGGCTCGTCGGGCCGGATCACCGGCCCGGTGTCGTCCTTGGTCCAGAGCTCGGTCGAATCCGTCATACGAGTCGCCGCCTGATCAGGATGCTCACCATCTCGATGAGGATCACCGTGACGAAGATCACGATGACGATCGCCATCACCCGGTCCCACTGGAAGAAGTTGCGCTGCTCATTGAGCAAGCGGCCGATACCACCGGCACCGACGATGCCGATCACGACCGAAGCCCGGACGTTCAATTCGAAGATGTACAAGGCGTAGGCCACGTAGTTGGGCAGCACCTGGGGGAGTGCGGCGTACTGAATCACCTGGGCGTGGCGAGACCCCGTGGCACGAGCGGCCTCGAGCGGGCCGAGCTCGATCGAGTCGACCGTCTCGGACAACAGCTTGGACATGATCGCAAGCGAGAAGAACACCATCGCCAGTGCACCGGCGAAGGCGTTGAATCCGACGGCGGCGGTGAAGATGATCGCCCAGAACAGGTCGGGAATCGTGCGGATGACGTTCATGAAGCTCTTGGCGCCCCAATACGTCGGCTCGTCTGGCGTCGTCGGCCGAGCCGCCATGAACGCAAGCGGCAGCGCCATCAAGCAGCCGAGAGTCGCACCGACCACAGCGATCTGGAGCGTCTCGATGAACGGATCGATGATGACGTTGGTCGGCTCCTGGCCGATCGTCTTGGGCCAGGTCCAGGTCGGTGGCCAGAACTCCTTGGCCAGGTCGCCGATCTGGGACGCCTGCGTGAACAGCTCGACAACAGAGAACTCGATCATGTTGAACGAGATCACCGACATGACGACCGCGAGCCCGACCGAGGCGGGTGCCGCTCGCTTGGTCGCCAGCGCGACCGTGAGGGACCCGGCGAAGAGCACCGCGAGCAGCGGCACCATGGTGAAGAAGCTGGAGCCCAGCACCTGGAGCACGCCCTCACGAAGCTCGCGCCGCCCCAGATCTGCGAGAATTCCGAGTCCCACCCCGTACTGGGTCGGCAGCGCAACCGCTGCGGCCCACGACACCGTGACCAATGCCGCCGCAGCGACGGTGAGGCGGTGTCGCAATGCCCAGGCCACCGCAGCGCCGAACACAACGAACCCGAGCGCAGCAGGTGTCGTCTCGGCGATGTCGACCGGGCCGGCTCTCCCGTCGAGCACCGCCACGAACCACTGGCCGGAGACAGCACCTGCGATCACCATGATCCCGGCGTCGATAGGCGATCGAGCGAGACCCAGCCACCACAACACCCCGTAGACGACGCCGGCCGTGGCCGCACCCCACAGCCATCCGATGCCCAACGTCGCCGCCCCGACGATGGCTGCACCGACGCCCATGACGATGGCGCCGACGACGAAGCGGAACGAGCTGGTCGGCTCCTGGGGCCGGACCCCGGATACCGGTGCAGCAGCGTCGATGGCGGTCACGTCTCGAGCAGGTCGTCGGGAGTGATGGCGCGACCGTAGATGTCGCGGAACACCTCGTCGGAGACGTCGGCGATGTCGCCGTCGTAGACGAGCTTCCCGTCACGCAGCCCGATGAGGCGTTTCCCGTAGGCCCGTGCCAGGTCGAGGAAGTGGAGGTTGATCAACGTGGTGATGCCGAGGTCCCGATTGATGCGCTGTAGATCGCGCATCACCATGTGCGAGGTCACCGGGTCGAGCGAAGCTACCGGTTCGTCGGCGAGGAGGATCTTCGGGTCTTGAGCCAGCGCTCGGGCGATGCCGACTCGCTGTTGCTGGCCCCCAGAGAGATCCGAGGCGCGAATGTATGCCTTCTCGATGATGTCGACCCGCTCCAGTGCCTGGAGTGCGAGCTCCTTGTCGTCTTCGGGCCACATCCCCAGCGTCGATCGCCACCGTGGTACCTGGGCGAGCCGACCCATGAGGACGTTGTTCATGACTCGCGCCCTGTTCACCAGGTTGAACGTCTGGAAGATCATCCCGATGTTGGATCGCAGCCCGCGTAGATCCTTGTTGGAGGCGCCGCGCACCTCCTGATCGAGGACCTTCACGGAGCCACCCACGATGGGCACGAATCCGTTGACTGCCCGCAACATCGTGGACTTGCCGGCACCGGACAGCCCCACGACCACCACGAACTCCCCGGGTTCGATGGTGACGGTCACGTCGTCCAGGGCCTTGAGGCCCCCTGGGTAGACGACCGTCGCGTTCGTGAATTCGATCATCCCGTTCCCTTCCGGTTGCGAGTGTACGAGAGCCGCCCCCCACGGAGCGGCTCTCGTGTCACACGATCAGACGGAGCCGTTTAGTCCTCGGTCACTCCGAGCTTCTCGGCGGCGTCGCGGACGACCGCGAAGTCGGCCTCGGAAGCGGGACGAATGTCGGTCCAGCCGTAGATCTCGTCGAGGATGGCTTCGCCCTCTTCGGTCTCCAGGTACTTGGAGATGGCGTCGTAGACGGCCTGCTTGAGATTGTCAGGCAGATCTCCGTCAACAGCGACCACGTCGTTGGGGATGTCGTCGGTGATGTTGAACACGATCACCTTCGAGCCCACGTCCGGGTGGAGCGGGTTGTCGTCGGCGTCCTTGCGGATGTTGCGGCGGGCGTCATCGAACGAGAGGCCGATGTCGAAGTCACCGTTGTACACGGCCTGCACGGTGTCGGTGTGCGACCCCAGGTACGAGTAGGTGATGTCGTTCTCGACGTCGATGCCCAGGTTGAGCAGCTGAAGCTGCGGGAACACCGCACCGGATGTCGAGGTCGACGACGTGAATGCCACCGACTTGCCAACGATGCTCTCGAGGCTGCCGAGGCACGCCGTGCCCTGATCGACCTCGGTGCCATCTCCGAGGACCTCTTGCTCGAGGCCGGCGTCGCCGAAGGCCCAACCCACCTGGAGTGCGGCGACCTCGTCGCCAGCCTTGATGACCGGCGTGCCGCCCTCGTTCTCGAGTGCGCCGACAACCGGCGGCTCGTCACAGATCGACGGGTCATTGGTGAACCACTGGCCGTGATATAGGTCCGAGCCGAAACGGATCGACTGGATCAGCACCTCGATGTTCGGGTACTGGTCCTTCGCCTGGACGTAGCCAAACGGGCCGAACGCGCCGAAGTCGGCACCGCCGGTTCCGAGAGCGACGACGAGGCCGTTGTAGTCGGCGGTCACGACGCCGGTGACGTCGATGCCGATTTCGTCAGCGATGTAATCCATGAATGGCTCGATGTTGTCCTGCAGCGTTTCCTGGCGCTCCGACGGGATGAACCCGAAGATGATCTCGTCGGGCCAGTCTGCTTTGGGATCGACCGTCGTCGTGACCCCCGACGTCGTGGTCGTGGTGTCGCCTTCGGTCGTCTCGGCGTCTCCGCAGGCGGTTGCCAGCAGGGCCAAGGCGACGAGGGCGATGAATAGTGTGCGCAAGCGCATTGTGAGTTACTCCTCCTCTAAGGGCGCGGTTCCCCGCAATCGAAACGATAGACCACTCAGGCGGTGCCGCGTTCGGCCAGACGTCCCACGAGTGAGAGGAACTCGTCCCAGTCTTCGATGTCGTGGACGCCGGGCCTCGGGTCGTTCCAGGCGCGGACGAATCGCACCATCGCCGATTCGGGACGATTGGCGTGGATGGCCTCGATCTGGTGCGGTGCGTCATCGAGGTACACGTCGCAGGGAACCGTCCACTTGTCCTCGAGGATGTGCACCTCCCGGGTCGGGATGCGGTGATCCGACAGCCAGGCGAACGTGTCGTGGATCGCCCAGTCGGGTTTTGTCGTGATGATCACGATGTCGTGCATCACCGCCAGCTGCTCGAGCGTCTCAACAGCCCCGGGGTACGTGTCGAGGTGTCGGAAGATCGAGTGGCCGTCGCCCTGGCCCGCCCATCGCCAGAACTCACCCATGTCGGTGAAGTGGGTCAGGTCGATCATGCCGCCCCAACTGGTCACCATGTCGCTCGCCAGTTCGCGGTCGAACTGGTCGTTGTACAGGCTCACCCAGCCTGCGTTGAAGTCCGCCACGACGCCGTCGAGGTCGATACCGAGTCGCATGCCGACATCCTGGCACGGTGAGTCTTGCCCCGAGCGCGGACTACCGTCACCAGCCATGTCTTTCCCGGCGCCGGATCCAGACCTGGCCCTCGAGTTGATCACCGGTCGTCGGGATCCAGCCCCACTCTTCGACGAGGCGCGCAGTCTCCGCGGCGATGAACGGGTCATCACCTACTCCCGCAAGGTCTTCATCCCGCTCACCACGCTGTGTCGCGACACATGCACCTACTGCACGTTCGCCAAGCCGCCGGGGGCCGGCGGGCAGTACCTCACACCGGACGAGGTCCTCGCCATCGCCAGGGCCGGTGAGCGACACGCCTGCACCGAAGCCCTGATCACCCTGGGTGACGCACCCGAGGATCGGTGGCCCCAGGCACGGCAGTTCCTGGCGTCACAGGGGTGTGAGACCACCATGGAATACGTCGCGAAGATGGCCCGTCTCGTGGTGGAGGAGACCTCGCTCTTCCCGCACGCCAACCCCGGGGTCATGTCGCTCGAAGATGTCGCCACTCTCCGACCGGTCAGCCCTTCGATGGGACTCATGCTCGAGAACATCTCCCCACGACTCATGGAGCCGGGCATGCCCCACCACAACTGCCCCGACAAGGACCCAGCCGTCAGGGTGGCGACCATCGAGGCCGCAGGCACGGCCAGGGTGCCGTTCACATCCGGCATCCTCGTAGGTATCGGCGAAACCCCGGCGGAGGTCGTCGACTCGTTGTTTGCGCTCGCCGAACTGGCCGTCAGGACAGGAGCCGTTCAGGAGGTGATCGTGCAGAACTTCCGTGCCAAGGCGGACACACCGAAACGCCGGGACGCCGAACCGACGGTCGCCTATGTCGAGCGGATCATCGCTGCGGCTCGTTGGATCCTGGGACCGGACGTCAACCTCCAGGTGCCCCCGAACCTCACCGAGGACTTCGGTCGGTACCTCGACGCAGGCATCAACGACTGGGGAGGAGTGTCGCCGCTCACCATCGACTGGGTGAATCCGGAGGCGCCGTGGCCCCATCTCGATCGGCTGGAAGCACTCACGCAGACGGCGGGGTTCACCCTGAAGCCGCGTCTGCCGGTCTATCCGGAGTACATCACCAGTGAGTGGATCGACGCCGGCTTGCTTCCTCAGCTTCTCGCAGCAGCCGACGACGACGGGTACGCGATCGCCCCGCAGCGGGCCGCCGCATGACCAGAGTCACCTTCCTTCGCACTCGCCCCGCCGAGTCGGTTCACGAGCTGTGGGCGTCGACCCGGCGTAGGGAGGGAACCACCTCCGTCGAGGTCGTGGCCCTCGACCTTCCGTCGAGTGCTGCCGCCCTCTCGGGAGGCTTGCTTCCCGTTGCCGTGGGCCGTGGGGTCGCCGATGGGATCGGTTGGGTCGTCGAGCCCGGCGAGGCTCTCGACATGGGTGTGGCCGGGTGGCGAATCACCGTGATCGACACCGGAGAGACCGAACTGGTCCTCGACGCCCTGGTGCGTTCGAAGGCCGCTTATCTGCGCACCGGTCGTGGCCGCGTGGCAGATGCGGCACGGCTGTGCTCGCTCCCCGGGGTCGACGCAACCGTCTCCGTCTTCGTGGACTCCATCGACGACGCACTGGCCGCGGTGGCGAGTGGAGCCGGTGATCTGTTGCTTCGCGGCTGGTCGACGGACGATGTCGGTGGGCTTCGGGACGCTCTCGACATCCTTCTGATCGAGCGATCCGCGGTTCCGGTGGACATCACCATCGATGCCGCCCGGGAAGAGCTGCCACCAGAGCTGTTCAAGGCGTACCTCGATCAGATCGATGGGTCCGGAGTCGTTCGGCCTCGCACCGACTGGGCCGCCGGTCGCTCGACGGTGCCGCCGGCACCACCTGAGAGGCAATCGGCGGCGTGGCCGGACGCGACATGGCATGGCACGAAGTCCGAGGATGCTGCTGCAGCAGTGATCGGTGACGTTCGAGGGATCCTCGATCGAGCTCTCGAGGGGCAACGCCCATCTGTGGCTGAGATCGAGCGCCTGTTCCGGTCTCGCGGCGACGAGGTCGACGCGATCGCTCGGGTCGCCGATCGATTGCGTGCCCGCGCCAACGGAGACGACGTGACGTTCGTCGTCAACCGGAACATCAACTACACCAACCAGTGCTACTTCCGATGCGGGTTCTGTGCGTTCTCCAAGGGCCCCAGGTCGCTGAATCTGCGCGGCGACCCCTATCTGATGACGGTCGATGAGATCGTGGAACGGACCGTCGAGGCGGCCGAAGCGGGCGCCACAGAGGTATGCCTCCAGGGAGGCATCCATCCCGGGTTCACCGGTGACTTCTATGTGGAGGTCATCGAGGCGATCAAGCGAGCTGTCCCGGACATGCATTGCCATGGGTTCACGCCGCTCGAGGTGTGGCAGGGGGCGGAGACGTCGGGAGTGTCGGTCCACGACTTCCTCGTGCGCCTCCGCGATGCCGGTCTCGGGACCCTTCC
>JABDIW010000337.1 GCA_013003515.1 Acidimicrobiia bacterium | reverse complement strand
AGGGCGTACGTGGCGCTCGAGTTCTCGAACGTGTTGTTCGGGATCTCGAGGTCGGGCAGGACGGTGTACTCGACGAGGACCGCAGACACGCCCGCCAGGAAGAACCCGTTGGTGCCGAGCGCATCGCCAGGTCCGAAGTCGATGCGAGTGTCGATCTCGCCGAGCGCCGGGTTCGGGTCGCCCTCGCTGGTCGTGACGTCGGCCTCGTAGCCGACCAGGCTGAGCCCGTCGAGAGACAGCTCGGGCGTCCCGTACAGCTCGACGTACTCGACGTCGGTGCCTGCAGTGCTCACCACGATCTCATTGATGACGACGGTATCCGGGTCCGGTTCACCGCTGGTGATCACGATGTTCTGAAAGGCGAATGCCTCAGAGCCGCCGTCGGCCTGGGCGATCAGAGTGAGGACCAGCTCATCGCCGGTTCCTGTCAGCGCGGTGGAGAGCGTGGTGAGCTCGTTGGTCAGCATCGTGCCGCCGACGGATGCGGGGTCGGGGAGGGAGACCTCGGTGCCGCTCTGGAGGACATAGGTGTAGTCACCGGCCTCGTCGATGGAGCTCTCGAACGCAACGACGGGTGCTGCTCCGTCGATCGAGTACTCCCACATGAAGTAGTCGGCCACGTCGTCGCCGAGCCCGGCCTCGAAGTCGCCCATCGCACCTGCGTCGATCGACAGCGTGAGCGGTTCCGCGGCACCGGAGATGTCGAAGGTCCATGTTGCGCTCACGGGGCCGGAGTTCTGATCGTTCTCGGTGTCGACCACTCCAAAGAACTCATGGTCCTCCGGGTAGTCCTGGATGATTCCCTGGGTGTCGGGGCCGTACACCTCGAAGCTGTCATCCATCACCGCGAAGGGGATCGACCCGGACACGTCGCGCCGGTACTTCTCGAAACCGTCGCCGCTCGAAGTGAACGCTCCTGCGGACGGGTTGGTGTGATCGGTCAGGTTCAGTGCTGCCGAATCGACCAGGTCGTACGCCACCTCGGTGACGGCTGCGCCGGCGTCAGGCGCAGGCAACGCCATCAGCAGAGCGGCAAGCATGGCCAACACGCTCGCAAACGTGACGCTGCGTCTCGAAATCCCGGCTGCTCTCATGTGCCTCTCCCTGTTGTGCTCGACGTTTGGGTGCGGCGTCCATTCGGCGACACGCCAGCATGGTGTCGGCCGCGAATCCCCTCAGTGAACGGCTCTCTCATTCCGTGTTTGAAACCTAACCACTCAGGGTGACGAGAAGTCGGACGGAAGGTGGATTTCAGGTGACCGAGCGAGACATTTCTTTCGCGCTCTCCAGTGACGGTTTTCGCGGTGTCTCCCACCGCGGTGCTGATCGCGCACCTGTCGGAACTGGGTGGCGATCGGCCGCGTCACAGCTCTCTTCGCCGCAGTCGACGAAGGCTTCTCAGGACGGTGCCTCCACGACGTCGCTGGGTGGGGTCGCAGAGACGCGGAGTGACTGACCCGCTTTGGGTCAAGATCGGCCTCGTATTCAGGCGTACGGTGTCAGGTGGAGGCAAGAGAGGGAGGGAAATCCTCATGCGAATACGGAAGCCTCGCGCGTTCATCGCAACTCTGGCGATGGCCACCATGTTTGTAGTACTTCCGGCGGCGCCGGCACTGGCCGCTGATCCGGTACCGGAGGTCGAGCCCAACGACTCGATAGCCACGGCCCAGAATGTGGATGGGGAGAGCTGGAACCTGAACTACAGCCCTGACATCGGGGACACCAGCTCGAACACGTCGACGACGATCCCCCACATCAGCATCCTGGGCACGGGCAACAACACGTTCGACTACTACTCGTTTACGGTGGCGGCCGGATCGTTTGGCATTTTCGACATCGATTACGGCGAGACGTATGGACCCGGCAGCGTCGACACTTGGCTTCACCTGTTCGACTCGTCTGGAGTCCTGCTCGCGTCAGATGACGATTCCTCCACGTCCTGGGGCGCCGGAGGGTCGGTTGACTCCTATGACTCGTACATCGAATACACGTTTGCGTCGGCGGGTACGTACGTGATCCGAGTGCGTGAGTATTTCGACTACCCGGTTCCTGCAGGAGCGACTTATACGCTCCAGGTGTCGCTCGACGGCAGGGGACTCGATCAGCCACCAGTGGCCGACGCCAACGGGCCCTACTCGGTGCAGTTCAACGAGTCGATCCTCCTTGACGGGACCGGGTCGTACGACTTCGAGGGACCGCTGACGTATCTGTGGTCGGTGACCGGTGGGTCACTGGACGACCCGACGCTGGCCCAACCCACGTACACAGCACCGTATGAGCCCGGCACATATGTCGCCACCCTGACGGTGACCGACACCGCAGGTGCGACCGACACGACCACGGGAGTCATCATCGTGTTCGACCCGATCGTGTATTCGCCGTGGACCGGACCGGGAGTTCGTTCCAACGGTGTCTGCGAGATCCTGATGTGGTGGGACAACGCCCACGTGGTGGCAGACACCGACGGTGACCTCGATGAGTGGTCGGTGCGGGGCGCGGCCCGGTTTTACGACTACGACGTCACCCGGGATCGCGAGGTCTCGCTGACGAGTTCCACGTCGTTCGATGGCGATGCCTCCACTTCCGTGGTGCTCGAGGAGCAGTGGCGCACTGATTCGTGGCAGCAGTTCGTCGGGATCGTTCGGCTCGACGATATCTCGCTCGTCGTCTTTGAAGATGACGGACGAGCCGGAGATGACAAGGGCACCATGTCGGTGTCACCCAACGAACTGATCTACTGCGGTGACACGGTGTCGATGACTCTCACGGTGCCTGTCGATCCGCTTGGGCTCCGTGGCAGACCGACAACCAAGGACGCATCCGGTTTGATCAGCATCGATCTGACCATCACCACCGTCCCAGTCACGTACCGGCCGTTCTTCCGCTGACACCAAGCCGGGGGTGGGGCCTCGATCGGCTCAGCTCCCGGCCGGTCAATCCGGTTCCCTCTACCTTCCGGGGAAGGGGGAACCGATTGATTGACTTGGTGGTGGTTCGGTCGCACGACGATCTCGTCAGGCAATAGGTGGCCACTCGGCCGAGACAGATGGACGGGCGGGGTCGAACACGACCCACAGCGATTCACCCAGCGAATACTCGGTGATGTCAGGGTTGAAGGTGGTCCGGGTCCCTGTCATGGGCACGCCGTCGGCGGCGTACTCGTACTCCATCTTGAAGGGACTCCGGCCGTTGACGTTGTAGTTGGCCTGGCCGATGGAGGTGATGGTCGCCTCAGCCGCCGTCCCGTACCGCCAGGCCCTGAGCCGGCGATCGGCGATGCGCCAGGTCCTGAGCCCGATACCGAGGCCGAGGGCCAGGAAGAGGGCAGGCATCAGAGCGGCGAATCCGGCGCCGGCGAAGAGGAACCCGGTGAAGATAAACGTCGAGATCAGGCTGAAGAAGACCGCAAAGAACATGAGGGGGTTGCGCCACCGGTAGAACCGTCCGATCTCATGTGGCAGCGGGCGAGGTGACGGTGGTGGCGGAGCCGGACGTGGGAACGAGGGCTCTTCCGTGTGAGCTGCCGAGTCAGGAAGGCCGATTTCGCTGATCGATATCGGCTCGAGGCCTTGCATGCGAACCCGGCTGAGCGCGCTTTGGGGTGAGCTCGCCTCGACAGTGGCGCTGATCGCAACACCGTCATCATCAGTGGCGGTGTAGACGTATTCGGGCATCGCCCGAGGCTATTCGCAGTACGGTCGGATGACGGGGATCAGCCGCTCGATCTCGCTACGGAGCGCGGCCCACATTTCGTCGAACGAGTCGACTTCGTGGTCACGTGCACGATCGTTGAGGTCACGGGCTGCTGCCCACACTGCCTCGGCGCCGACGGCACCCGCTTCACCCTTGAGCTTGTGGGCTGCCTTGCCGACGACGTCCGTGTTGCGGTCAGCGACGGCCGACTCGAGCGTCTCGATGGCTTTGGGAAGTTCCTCGAGGAAGATCCCGAGGATCGTCCCCATGAACTCACGGTCACCGCCAACAACTTCGAGGGCGGAGTCCTCGTTGAATACCTGCGCGGTCGTTGGTTCCATCGCTCTTGTTTCGGCACGCACGGCCAGATACCTGAGCGATCAGACGGCCGTCGCCGGGGTGTCAGGTTTCGTCGAGGCGGCCGTCGCGCATCCGGATCACCCGGTCTGCGAACTCGAGGGCAATCGGATCGTGGCTGGCGACGAGGGCGGTGGCGCCGGACCTCACCAGCGATTGGATCTCTGATAGGACCAGGCGGGCGTTGTCCTCGTCCTGGGACGAGGTGGGCTCGTCCACCAGGATGGCTGCCGGTCGATCGATCAACGCCCTGATGATGGCGACACGTTGCTGTTGGCCTGCCGACAGCTCACCAGGAAATGCCTCTTCGAGGTCGTCCAGCCCGAATCGCGAGTAGACGCCGCCGGTATCGAGCGGCTCGGAGCGGATCCGGGCGGCCAGAGTCACGTTCTCGGCCACCGTCAGCTCCGACAGCAGCCCCACCCGCTGCGGAACCACGGTCAGGTCGGTCCATGCCAACGTCGACGGGTGGCGCTCGACCCCGCGCCACTCGACGTGGCCGGAGTCTGGCGGCTCCCAACCGGCGAGCACGTTGAGGAGCGTGGTCTTGCCGGAGCCCGACGGCCCCTGAATGATCGTGAGGACGCCGGGCTCGAGATGCAAGGTGACGTCGTCGACGGCGTGGATCACCTCGGGGCCACGGCGGTACGTGCGGGAGACGCCGATGGCAGACAAGACACTCATGGCTTGATCACGATCGTGTTGGTCTCGGGGTCGAACTCGAGCCGGACTCGCTGATCCGGATACCAGGCAAGGACCTCAGGTGGCAGCTGGATGCGTCCCGTCGAGTCGATGACTGCTCGCTCGACCCCCTCGAAGGTCTCGGACTGAACCGCACCGTCTCTCAGGAACAGGATGTGGTCGGCGGCCTGCATCACCTGCGGGTCGTGGGTGGCGATCACGACGGCTGCGTCCCGGTCCCTGGCGATGTCCCCGAGGAGCTCACACACGGCATCGGTGGTGGCCGAGTCGAGCTCGGCTGTTGGCTCGTCGGCGATGATGACGGACGGGTCGCCCAGAGATGCCCGGACCATTGCGGCTCGCTGCTGCTCGCCGCCCGACATCTCGCCAGGGACGTGACTCAACCGACCGCCAAGTCCGAGCAGGTCGGCAAGTCGTTCCACGTCAGCAGGCGACGCGCCTCGGTGGTTGGCCACCAGCGTCAGCTGCTCACCGATTGTGAGGTCTGGCAGGAGGTTGTCGGTCGGTTGCTGGTGGACGTATCCCACGCTCCGGCGTCGGAGCGTCCGGCGGTCCCGTGGAGACATGCCGGACACCGATACGCCGGCGACAGTGACATCTCCGGCCGTTGGGACATCGATGGCAGCGATGATGCGCAGGAGCGTGCTCTTGCCACTCCCGGACGGCCCGGCGATTGCAGTCACCGACCCGGGCCGGGCGGCGACATCGACACCGCGCAGCGCTTGGACGATTCCCTTCTCGGCCTCGTAGACCTTGATGACGGCCGATGCCGAGAGTGCGAGCTCAACCGACACGCAGCACCTCCGCGACGTCGGCACGAGCAGCCGAGCGATGCGCCGCCCACCAGACCAGGCCTGCCCCCAGCAGCCCGATCAAACCTGCGACGGCGAATGCGCTGCCGGGGATCACGGTTCGGAGGCCGGGGAGAAGGCGGGGAAGGGGGTCGAACTGGCCGATGACCAGCAGCGACAGGACAGCCGCGGCGATCATCCCGAGAACCGCGGCAACGGCGACGAGGGCTGTCACCTCGATGCCGATGGCTGCGCTCGACGACCGTGAGCCGACTCCCATCCGGCGCATCAATGCATGGGCGACGGCCATCCGGCGGCGGTCCTCGACCACCGCAAAGGCGAACACGATGATGGCCAGGGGGATCGAGACGAGGGCGAGCAGTCGCAGGTAGTCGAAGGCCCAGCGGGGAGCCGAGAAGGCTGCGTTGGCGAGGGTTCCCGACCTGGTCTCGATGAGATCTGCGGGCTGTCGGATGCCGGCGAGGAAGTCGGCGACTCCGGTGGGAGTGTCGGTGCTGACGAGCCATGCCTGCAGCGCTCTGAAGAGATCTTCGGGCTCAACCGCGTCGTCGCCAGCCTCCAGCTGAAGCTCGGCCCACCCGCTGACGTCCGGGTTGGCTTCGGTCCAGGCGATCACCGTGTCACGGCGCATGACGAGGGTGGTTCGCCGAGAGGCCATCAGCGGAATCGCCTCGATCTCGCCGACCACTTCGTAGGCGAGCGTCATGTCCTGGGTGCGACGAGACCCGCTGGACGGGAGTCGGTCGTTGCTCGGTCCTGCGACGACTGTTGGGATGCGGTCCCCGTCGGCGTCACTGAGAAGCTCGAGGACCTCGGCGAGGTCGGCTCCGAAGGCCGGATCCCACGGGACGGCGGCACCGTAGGTGTCGGGATCTATGACCAGAAGCATCACTGGTTCCCTGCCCTGGGAGGTTGCCGTGCCCGTTCTCACCAGGCTGTATCCCTCGGGGAGATCGACGGTGACGGCCGTTCGCGCGAAGGGAACGGCTACGTCCGACCCGACCTGGACGAGCGACTTGGCGTCGAGTGATGCGCTCAGAGACGTTGCCAGCGATGACGCCAGCACCGCGGTGCCGATCGCCACGGCGATGGGAGTGACGATGCCGAGATGGCCCGACAGGGCGGCGGCGATGCGGCGCCATGCCAGGAAGGCGGGCGTGGGCAAGCAGCCCCCGGCCGTGCGCCACCGCACGGCGGCCATAGAGACGACCCGCAGACCGAGCACCACGAGCGCTGTGATGCCGACCACCGGGAAGAACACTGCGGCCACGTCGACTTCGCCCGTGGCGGGGTCCACCGGGTTGCCGATCGTCAGCTGTGCCAGCAACGTCGCTGCAACGGCATAGATGGCGATGTCCCAAACCCACCGCGGCACCGCAGCCCTGCGTTCGATGTCGAGGATCCGGGCAGACAACAGGGTCGTGACGAGGCCCGCAACGACAAGCCCGATGACCGTGACTCCAATGATCAAGGGGGAGCTGAGGGCTTCGGGGTGGAGCGTGGGCGACGGCCCCAGAGCACGGACCAGCACCGGCGCCATGACTGTCCCTGCAGCCGCTCCGAGCAAGGCAGCGGGTACGGCGGCAAGAGCAGCCTGCAGACCCAGCCGCCATGGTGGTGTGCCCTCGATGGTCCACATCCGGATCTCGGTACGGCGGCGGCGGGCAACGAACCAGGCTCCCAGCCCGATGACGAAGAGTCCCAGAAGGCCGATCGTGAGCTGGACCGATCCGATCGATGGCCTGATCTGGGCCTTGGCGTTGTCGACGTCCTCGGTGACGTCGAAGAGGTCGCTGTCGATGCGAACCCGGGGAAGGCCCGCTCCGCGCATGAGCTCGCCGAGAGGCTGGGTCGGGTCGACGAACGCCGCCTGGAGATCCGAGAGAGCAGCACCCGTTTCGAGGAGCTCGGCTCCGGTGGTCCCACCGAACGCCGTCGCCTGCCACCAGGCCCTGCCATTGAGGGGAGGGAAGTCATCGACGCCCAACGAGATCGAGCTCTCCCGCGCCTCGTCCTCGGTCAGTCCGCCGACGAGCAGGAAGAACGTCTCCTCATCGACGAAAACCAGCTCGGGCTCGACCCGGCGGAAGAGGAGATCGACCCGGGGCCGCACCTCCACCGGGAGCCTCTCCCAGAAGGCGCCGAGAGCGAAGGGGTCGAGGTCGGCATAGACGCCGGCGATCGGGACGTCGAGGATCCACTGCGGATCGGTGATGAGGAACCGATCCTCGACTCCCACCCCCAGATCCGCGGCGAGGCGTTGCCCGATCCAGACCCCCGCCTCACCCGACGTGGCCGTAGGTCGAAGCTGGTCGAGCCCTCCCTGGTGGTAGACGAGGCGGACCTGAGACGCCGTTGTCCGATCCCCGTTGTTCGCGGAGGTTCGGTTGGCGCCGATGGCATATGTCACCGGACCCGCGGCAAGGCCGGCGATGTCGCCGAGCGAGTCGCTCACCGCAGCGCTCGCCTCCCGGAAGTCCGCGTCGAAGGACTCGACGAATGCCCGGGCTACCGGCGGCTGGGTGACCACCGTGTCGACCACGATGGCGTCGCCAACGGCCTCGACGAACACGGGACCAGAAGCCACACCGGCAACCGAGACAGCGAACACGGCGAAGAACGCAAGCCAGCCCGGCCAGCCGCCTGACATTCGGGCTCCGAGCATGCGTGAGAGCCGGTGCACTCGTTCAACCTAGGTCAGTCGTCATCGCCGAATGCATCGGTGAGGTACCCGCCGAGCTTCCCGATGCCGTCCATCGACTCGACCATCTCGCCACGGCGGTAGTAGTCCCAGCTGGTCCACACCATGGCGAGGATCAACGCGACACCAATCCACCCCAGCAGCAACCACAGCGCGACAGAGAATGGGACCCCGAAGACCCACACGATGCCGAGGATGATCAGCCGCTGGCGTCTCGTGAGGGGCTTCTCTTCGGTCACGCTCACTCCTGGACGTCCACGAACCACACGGCTCCGACGTCGATCCACTGCAC
>JABDIW010000334.1 GCA_013003515.1 Acidimicrobiia bacterium | reverse complement strand
CGGGAGAACGAGACTCGGGTGGAGATGTTGGGGTTGCGGCCGTTCGCCTTCAAGCTCTCGGCGTTCGTGATCTCCTCGGCCATCGCCTCGCTCGGGGGTTCGATCTACCTGCTGCTCGTTCGGGGGGCGAATGAGGGCACCGCCTCGGCAGTCTTCACCCTGGCGATCCTGGTCATGGTCGTACTCGGTGGGGCCGGCAAGCTCACTGGCGCCGCCCTCGGCGGGTTCATCTACGGGATCCTCAACCTTCGCCTCTCCGAAGTGGCGACGTCTGAAGTCATCGACGCGCTGCCGAATTGGCTCGGCGGCCCGCTCTCCGAGCCTCTTTTCATCCTCGGCGTGTTGTTCATCCTGCTGATTTTGTACTTCCCCGGTGGCGTGATCTCCATCCCGGGTCGAGTGTTCCGCTCCAGACGCGGTGCCCGTGCGGTGGCGAAGTGACCGGCGTCACGGACACCGAGGTTCCGATCGCCTGGGAGGCGGAGGGGCGAGGCCCGGCCGTGCTGCTCGTCCAAGGTCTCGGCTACGGCAGGTGGGGTTGGGAGCCGCTCGTCTCGCTCCTCAGTGACAGGTTTCGGGTGATCACGTTCGACAACCGGGGCATCGGAGCCTCCGGAGTGCCGCCTGGTCCCTATACGGCTTCGCAAATGGCGGAGGACTGCCTGTCCGTTCTCGACGCCGCCGAGGTCGAGCGTGCGCACGTCGTCGGAACCAGCCTCGGCGGGATGATCGCCCAAGAGGTGGCCATCGATCACGATGAGCGGGTTCGGCGGCTCGTTTTGCTTTCGACCACCCCCGGTGGTCCCGGTGCCCATCCGATGCCGCAGGTGACCGTCGAGCTGCTCGGAGCGGTGGCGGCGATGGCCCCAGAAGTGGCGCTTCGCCGTCTCGTGGAGAACGCCCTTTCCGACACGGCGCCGACATCGGTTGTCGACCGGATCATGCATCATCGAACGAGCATCCCGCAGGACCCGTCCGGTTGGCAGGCTCAAGCCGCAGCCGGGATGGGTTACGACGGAGCCGGTAGAGCCGTCCAGATCGAAGCGCCCACGTTGATCATCCACGGGCAGGACGACAACGTCGTGGACGCTCGCAACGCCGAACTCCTCGGTGAACTCGTTCAGCGCTCTCGCGTCGAGGTCGTGCCGGGCGGGCACCTGTTCTTCTGGGAGCATCCCGAGACCACGGCTGCCATCATCGCTTCGTTCCTCGAGGAAGGCGCCTGATGGGCTCAGACATGACGATCGGGCGTTGGATACTCGACCGCGAGCGTGTGACTCCTGACCGGGTGGCCATCGACTTCATGGGAGACCACACCACGTACGCCGACCTCGCCCGTGGCGCCCGAGGTCTGGCGGCCGAATTGAAACAACAGGGCATCGCTCCCGGCGACCGGATCGCAGTGCTGTCGGCAAACCGTCCGGAGTACGCCGTCGTGCTGTTCGCCTGTGCGCTTGGTGGTTTCGTGATGACCCCGCTCAACTGGCGTCTCACGGCAGCGGAACTCGCCTATCAACTGAACGACGCCGAAGTGGCTCTGTGCATCGTCGAAGAGAGCAGGATGGCGCAAGCGAAAGCCGCCCTCGAACTGGCAGGGGTCGATCCTCCCGCGCGGCCGATGGAACAAGCGAGCGGCGGCGACGGCGAGTTCACTGTCGACGTTGCCGACGACGACCCACTGCTCCTGATCTACACATCCGGTACGACCGGCAACCCGAAGGGTGCCGTCCTGACCCATGCCAACTGCTTCTGGACGAACCTCGCCATCGATCGGGTCATGGACGTGACCACGTTCGACGTCGTCCTCCAAGTACTTCCGCAATTCCACATCGGAGGATGGAATGTCCAGCCGCTCCTCGCCTTATGGAAAGGCGCCAAGGTGATTCTCGAGCCATCGTTCGATCCGGAGCGAGCACTCGCGCTAATCGCGGAGAAACGGGTCACGACGATGATGGGGGTGCCGGCCACCTATCTCTTCATGGCCGAGAGCGATCGCTTTGAAGAGACGGACCTCTCGAGCCTTCGAATGGCCGTGGTCGGCGGTGCGCCAATGCCGGAGGATCTGATCCGGGTGTGGCGCAATCGCGGCGTGGCCCTCGTGCAGGGCTACGGACTCACCGAAGCCTCCCCCAACGTGCTCGGACTGCCCCCAGAGCGGGCTTCCGACAAGGTGGGCTACGCCGGAAAAGCGTATCCCCACGTCGAGGTGGCGCTGGAGGCCCTCGACGGCGCGGGCCTGATCGAGGGGCCCGGAGTCGGCGAGCTGCTCGTCCGTGGTCCGAGCGTGTTTGCCGGTTACTGGCGGGATCCGAAGGCGACAGAGCAGGCGATGGCCGGTGGTTGG
>JABDIW010000310.1 GCA_013003515.1 Acidimicrobiia bacterium | reverse complement strand
TGGGCCCGACTGATGCGAGAGCGTGTCGGAGCCACCAACCCCCGATCGTGGACGATGCGATTCCACACCCAGACGGCCGGCTCCACCCTCACCGCCCAACAGCCCGAGAACAACATCGTGCGCACTGCGCTCCAGGCGATGAGTGCAGTCCTGGGCGGCACCCAATCGCTGCACACCAACTCGTACGACGAGGCGCTCGGATTGCCGACGGAGGAGTCGGCGTTGATCGCGTTGCGGACACAACAGATCATCTCGGAAGAGACGGGTGCTGCGGACACGGTCGATCCCGTGGCCGGGTCGTGGCACATCGAGTCACTCACCGACGCCATCGAGACGGAGGCCGAGGCCATCATCGAGAGGCTCGATGCAGCCGGTGGCGCCGTCGCTGCCGTCGCCGCCGGGATCCCGCAACGCGCCATCGAGGACGCCGCATACGAGACGGCGCAACGACTCGAGGTGGACGACGAGGTCATCGTCGGTGTCAACCGCTTCGTGACGGCCGGCGCCGGCGACTCGATCCCGGTGCTGCAGGTCGACACGAGCGTCGAGGCCTCACAGGTGGAGCGGCTTGCGCTGTGGAAGGCGAGTCGCGACGAGCCCGCCGTCGCCGACTCGCTGACCGCCCTGACGACGGCGGCGGGCGGGACCGACAATCTGCTGTACCCGATGCGAGAGGCGTTGCGGGTCGGAGCCACCGTCGGCGAGGTGTCCGGCGCACTGGCCGCAGTCTTCGGGAAGCACCGTCCCGGCTGAGCAGACTCCCGGGGTCGGCAGCCGCCTGCGCTACCGTCGCCCCCATGTCTGAACCCCTACGTCTGGTCGTCATCGGCGGTGGTCCCGCCGGCCACGCCGCGGCGACCATCGCTGCCACCAATGGAGCGGAGGTGACGCTCGTCGAGGACTCCATCGTCGGTGGCGCAGCTCACCTGTGGGATTGCATCCCGTCCAAGGCCATGGCTGCCTCATCGATGCGAATCGCCGCGATCCGAAATGCTTCTCGCCTCGGCATCTCCGATGCCGGCCATGTCGACCTGGACATGGACCGCCTCGCCGGCCATCTCGATGGGATCACGGGATCACTCGCATCCGGCTTCACGTCGATGCTCGCGTCCCAGGGAGTGGAGATCGTCAAGGGGCGGGGTCGGTTCACGTCACCCAACACTGCGGTAGCCACCACCGACGATGGTGAAGTCCCCCTCGAGTTCGATGCCGCCGTCGTGTCCACGGGGAGCCGACCATGGGAACCGGACTGGGCGGTGGTGGACGGGTCCCGTGTCATCACCACCCGCCATGCCTATCACCTCCACGAACAACCCGAGCACATCGTCGTCGTCGGCTCCGGGGTCACCGGCGTCGAGATGGTGCACATCTTCTCCAGCCTCGGAAGCAAGGTGACACTGCTGGTGAGCCGCCACCACGTCCTGCCCCATCGAGACGCCGAAGTGGCCACCGTCCTCGAAGAGGACTTCCTCGAGCGCGGTGTCGTGCTCCTCAAGGGCAGCCGGGCCAACGGAGCATCGATCGAGAACGGCTCCGTGGTCGTCACCACTGAGGACGGTCGTCGCGTCGAGGCCAGCCATGCGCTGCTCGCGGTCGGTTCGGTGCCCAATACCGAGGGGCTTGGTCTCGATGCCGCCGGGGTGGACGTCGACCGTGGATATATCGGCGTCGACGAGCTGCAGCGGACCTCCGTGGGTCATATCTATGCCGCCGGCGACGTCACCGGTCAGCTCCCGCTGTCGTCGGTTGCCTCCGCCCAGGGACGTCTCATCGCCAACCACGTCATGGGTCGTGCGGCACAGCCGATCGAGTACGCCAAGGTCACTCAGGCGATCTTCACCGAACCCGAGATTGCGTCGGTGGGCCTGGAAGAGGTCGATGCGGCCGCAGCCGGACGCAAGGTCCGCATCACGAAGGTCCCATTTGCGGCCAACCCGAGGGCGCTCATTCAGGGCAACCCGAGGGGATTTGTCAAGGTCATCTCGGATCCAGCGACCCGCGAGGTGCTGGGCGGCACGGTGGTCGGTCACCATGCTTCGGAGTTGATCGCCGCCATCTCGCTGGCGGTGGCCGGTGACCTTCAGGTCGATCTGTTGATGCACACGATGATGGCGCATCCCTCGCTCGTCGAGTCGATCTCCGAGGCTGCCGAGTAGCTCAGCGAACGATCATCAGCACCGAGCCGGACGACACTGCATCGCCTGGCTGGACGCGAAGCTCGACGATCTCACCATCGATCGGAGCCGAGATCTCGTTCTCCATCTTCATCGCCTCGAGCACGCAGACGGCCTCCCCGGC
>JABDIW010000304.1 GCA_013003515.1 Acidimicrobiia bacterium | reverse complement strand
GACCACCACGACTGTTCCATCCGCGACCACCACGACGACCACGACTGTTCCATCCGCGACCACGACGACGACCACGACTGTTCCACCCACGACCACCACGACGACCACGACGACGATCCCGACCGATCCGGGTACGGACCCTGGGACTGACCCGGGGACCGATCCGGGGACCGATCCGGGTACGGATCCGGGGACTGACCCGGGTACGGATCCGGGGACCGATCCTGGGACGGATCCCGATCCACCCGCGCCGGCGGTGTGCGCCCCGCTGCACGGCATCGACCTCGATGGCGACGGCTACAACGACGGTGACACCAACACCAACCACGCACTGGATGCCGGCGAGATCTGGCACTTCATCTGTGATGTCGAAGAACCTGCAAGTGATGCCGAGGGAGACCCCGGGGCGGAGCCAGGCACCGAGCCCGGCACGGAACCAGGGACCGAGTCCGACACGGAACCAGGGAATGAGCCCGGCACGGAGCCAGGCACCGAGCCCGACACGGATCCAGGCACTGAACCGGATCCAGGTACCGACCCTGACCCAGGCACGGAACCCGAGCCGGACCCAGGCGCCGACCCAGACACCGAACCGGGGACCGAACCGGACCCGGACCAGGGGACGGATCCGGAAGGTGATCCGGGTACCGATGCCGAGCCGATCGACGTGGATGCGATGCTCGAAACGCTCGACATCGTCATCTACGCCGCCATGCTGATCGACGACTCGGGCGTGCCGGTCGGCTACTCGTATGAGGTCACCACCCCATCGGGAGCGACGACCGCCAACCTGCTCGACGTTCTGATGCTGTGTAACCCCATGGAGGAGATCGACTTCGACGAGGACGGTCTCAACGATGGCGACCTCGACGGCAATGATGTGTTCGACGTCGGTGAGGTCTGGCGGTTCACCTGCCCCGAGGGCACCGAGCTACCGCCACCGCCCCCCACCGAGGCGGGCGAGGACGCCGTTCTCCCCGAGGAGTGACGCGGCCATACTGGTGCCGATGAAGGCACCACAGATCGTCGAGGTCGGACCCCGCGACGGGCTCCAGAACGAGCCCACCCTGCTGACCACCGGACGCAAGATCGAGCTGATCTCTCGTCTCGTGAAGGCCGGGCTACGACGCATCGAGGTGGCGAGCTTCGTCCACCCTGATCGAGTACCTCAGATGGCCGATGCCGAGGATGTCTGTGCGTCGCTGCCCCAGCATCCCGACGTCTCCTACATCGGTCTCGTGCTCAATCAACGTGGTCTCGAGCGGGCGCTCGCAACATCCCTCCACGAGTTCAACTTCGTCGTGGGCGCCACGGACGGGTTCAATTCCGCCAATCAGGGCAAGACATCGGGAGAGACCATGGCCGAAATCGAGTCCATGGTGCCCGACGCCGCGGACCGCTTCGTCACCGTGACCATCTCGGTCGCCTTTGGCTGCCCCTACGACGGGAGGACCGCCGCCGATCATGTGGTCGACCTGGCAAGAAGGGCAGCTGCCGCCGGCGCCGACGAGATCGCTCTGGGTGACACCATCGGGGTCGCGGTGCCATCACAGGTCACCGACCTCCTCACACGGGTTCGGTCGGCCATTGGTGACGCTCGCCTCAGGGCGCACTTCCACGACACCAGGAACACCGCCATCGCCAACGTCTGGGCGGCCCTTCAAGCCGGTGCTCATGCCCTCGACTCGTCGGTGGGAGGAACCGGAGGATGTCCTTTCGCTCCCGAGGCGACGGGCAACGTCGCCACCGAAGACGTCTTGTACCTGCTCGAGTCTTCCGACATCGCCACCGGCGTCGATCACGATGAGGTCATCGGTGTTGCCCGCTGGCTGAGCGAGGCCCTGGGCAAGGAACCCGCGGGATCCGTGGCGCGCGCCGGGTGGTTCAGCCCGGAGGGCTGATCGAGATCGTCTCGTCGAAGCCGCTCGTCTCGTAGGTGAGGTCGAACCGGACCGTGAGGTCGTCCGAGTCGGTGATGATCCTGGCCTTGAGCAGGACACCGGTGTCGACGTCGACCCATGCCTCCACTGACGTCACCGGCACGTCGAACTGCTCGAGGGCGATCCCGAAGTCCGAGCCGGTGAATCGCCAGGTGTCCCGGCCCGCCACCGTGTCCGTCCCCGCATAGATCACCCCGTCACCCGCAGGGGCGACAACGGCCAGCATCGAGTTCACCACCGTGGCGTAGGGCCCCAGCACAGGGTTCGCACTCGGGGACGAGTCGACGGAGGTGAAGGTCCCGCTGTCGTCGCCCAGCCAGACGTCGTTGCCGATGACGACGAGCTCTGCCACACCGCCGTTTGCGGCGATGAGCCGGTTGCGCAGCTCGTCGTCTCCGCTGATGGTTGCCCGGAGTGCTGGTTCGGTGGTCAGTTCGTTCACCCAGACGATTGTTCCGGCCTGGTCGCCGGCTCCGGGGCCCGTGACGACCAATGTGCGGGTCTGTCGGTACGAGTCTGCGTCGATCATCAGGAGCGGGTCGGTGCCGGTGACGGCGATCCAGTCGATCTGGTCCGGCGGGGGCTCGATGTCGGAACCGGACGAGTCACCGCACGACGTGATGGCCACGGCGAGCAAGACCACGAAGGCGAGGAAGTTGCGCATGACGTTCATTATCGGTTCTCGGCAGCCTCGGGCTGAATGGTTCCTCGCCGGCGCCCCAGACCCCAGCGCATGCGGGAGGAACCGGTCTGACCGGGGGCCGATCGATCAGACGTCCACGGCGCCGCCGGTGCCATGAGCAATTCGGCCAACTCCAGCAGGGGCCTGTCGTAATTGACGCGCCAGCCTGAGAAGTCACGCCATGCCTGGTCACGATCGGCTTTGAGCGAGAGCCCGGTTTCGATGAGAGCTTCACAGGCTGCATCGAATTCGGCACGTGTGATCGCAATCGGATCGTCGGGTGCCGGATCGGGGTCGTAGTCGATGCCGAAGAAGTCCGCGATGCGGCGCAGCGTGATGTAGCCGGCGCGAATGGTGATCGCCGGGGGTGCCGCCGACCCGTCGACCTCGACCGTCGAGGTCACGAGCGCTGCGACATCCAGGATGGTTCCAGCAGCCACCAGCCAGTGCCTGTCCGGTTGCGGAGAGCGGAAGAAGTTGAGAGCCGGATACGAGGTGTGACTCTCCTCCAGCTCGGCGAACCACAGCTCCCAATCGCTCCAGGTCTCATCGAGCTGGTCCATCCAGCCGATGCGGTGATGCCGGATGAGGAACTCGGCGGCGCTCGGCGGTGATCCCGCTCGCACCTCGAGCAACGCGACCCGTGTCTCACGTCTCGAGAAGGCGCCGTAGAGCGACGGGAGGAACGTGACCATCAGCGCAACCAGGAACAGTCCGATCCCGGCCTCGATGAACGCCAGGACCCTCTCGGGGAGGTCGTCGGCGGGCGCAAAACCGAGAGTGGTGATGGAGGACGTCGACAGATGGAACGCCTCACCCCACGACGACGAGTCGACGGCCCAGAAGATCGCGGTGAACCCGATGGCGGTCAGCGCCACCCAGGTTGCGGCAAGGACGAGGAGTCCCACCGGCGCGAACAGGGCCATGATCCGATCCCGCGCGGCGTATGAGCGTCGCTCGTGGGCGAGAAGCCGAAACGGTGCTCCGACGCCGCGGAACACCACTCGGGAAAGGGCGCTCTGCACCGACCGGGGAAGGATGACCGTTCTGATCGCCGAGAGCAGGGTCCATCCGGCGATCACGACGCCCGCACCGAAGGCCATCGTCTCGGGGAAGTCCATGACCGATGAGGCTAGGCGTCCTCATTCACAGGCCACGCCCACGTCGATGCTCAGTCGGGTGGTGCCGGGGAGGAGCCGCTCGCTGCCGCTCCAGTCACACAGCCCGTCCGCGGAGGTTGGGTAGCTCACCGACACGAACACCGGGTCATCGAATATCGCGTCGATGAAGGCCTCTCCGTTGGAGTCGACGCCATATCGAAGCGGCTCCGTGTCCCAGTCGATCTGGAGGGTTTCGGTCTCGGTGCAGCCGGTCGCCTCGGGGTGGCGCTCGAGGATGCCGGCACAGGTCCTGCCGCCGATGCCGACGCCGTCCACAGCGGCCTCGGCGAACGTAGCCGGCCGCATCGGGCGAACGACCAGTTGCCATTCGGCGACCTGGGGGTCACCGAACCCACCCTGCGACAGCTCGAGTTGCACGACGGTTCCGGCCCCCTGATCCACGCACGCGGTTGCCAGAAGTACAAGGCCGATGAGGAGCTGTCGCATGACCGTCTGACGGTCAGAGGGGCGGTGTGGTTCCCGCAACCTCGGCGAGCCACGCATCGAACAGGCGGGCGGCCATGGGCTCGGGGTTGCTGGCGCGGATCGCGGCGAGGAGCTCATCAGCGATCACCCCGACCCGGTCGAGCATCGCTGCCCCCTTTGGCTCGGACGCCCATCCGGTGGCGATCTCCTCACCAGCCTCCGGATGCGGCTGCAGACCCAGCGCCGATCCCAGTCGGAACGCCTGCGGGTAGCGGTCCGAGGTCGCCAGCACCTCGGCACCTGGCGGGGGATCCCACGTGTCCTGGTGCCACGTCAGGACGCTGCCGGTCATTCGTCCGACCACCGGATCGGCCGCTCCGGCTGCGGTGAGATCGACGGGCGCGAACGCGATCTCGGTGTCGGCGGCTTTGTAGGCGCGGCCTCCGAGAGCGTCGGCAAGAACCTGACAGCCCAAACAGATCCCCAGCACCGGGACGCCGGCGGTCACCGCGGCTCGCAGCATCGCCTTCTCGGTGGTCAACCATGGGTACTCCTCGTCGTCGTAGGCCCCCATCAGGCCGCCCAGGGACAC
Organism: Acidimicrobiia bacterium; assembly: GCA_013003515.1. GTDB lineage: Bacteria > Actinomycetota > Acidimicrobiia > Spongiisociales > UBA5794 > JABDIW01. Next base: position 841 of record JABDIW010000304.1, on the reverse strand, counting down.
GATCCCGGCCCAGCCCTCGTGAGAGGGAACCGGGTCCCCCGCCCACAGATCGACGACCGTCGTCTCCACACCGGCGCGAGCGATCGCATCGCCGAGGTATCCGGGGGGCACGGTGTCGTTGTGCTGGAGGATGAGCAGCATGCGGCAACGGTAATCAGCCCCATCGGTGGACGAGGAAATGGTTCTGCCCGACCTCTGGCGCCCCGCCGGACCCGTTGTAGCCTGTTTCGAGTCATCGCAAAGGAAGGGGACCCGTGCGGGCCGCAATCGTCATCGTCGGGCTGCTTGCAGCGGTCCTGGCAGGAGCACTCTCGCTGTTCACGGTGGGTCTGGTACCCGCCATCGTCGCTGTCGTGCTCATCGTGGGCGCGATCATCGCCGCGTTCTTCCTTCCCCGTGGCGCGATGCGTGGCCTCCTCACGTTGTTCGTGGTCATCGCGGTTGCTGCGGTCGGCATCGGGACGTGGGGAGCCTGGTCGATCGTGCAGGCGCTGTCTGACACGTCTGGGGAGGTCGATCCTCCAGATCCGGTCGCTCTGGCGGCGGTCGAGTCGAAGTTCGACATCGCAGAGGCAGATCAGGGCTTCCGCATCGAGTTCACGATGGACGAGCTCAACGCCGCAGTGCAGGACGCGCTGACCGGCGAGACCGATCACCCCATTCGGGCGGTCTCTTTCTCGGTGATCGAGCCCGACTTCCAGGGTGAGCGTGGCCGCCTCGGGTTCGACGTCGACTTCAAGTCTGGTGGCACGTCTGCCAGCGGTGTGCTCGAGGTGGAGATCGACGCCGGTAAGCCGGCGCTCGTCGTGAGCGACCTCGATTTCGGGATCTTCTCACTCCC
>JABDIW010000302.1 GCA_013003515.1 Acidimicrobiia bacterium | reverse complement strand
TTCGAGGGCATGAACCAGGCATTCCTCGACGATCTCGCTGCTCGCACCGCCGAACTCACCGAGGAGGGCTTGTTCAAGTCCGAGCGGGTCCTCGGCTCGCCGCAGGGTGGCCCGATCGTGCTGGAGGACGGCACCGAGGTGCTCAACTTCTGCGCCAACAACTACCTCGGGCTCGCCAATCACCCCACCCTCGTCGAATCCGCCCGCGAGGCACTCGGGACCTACGGGTACGGGATGGCGTCGGTCAGGTTCATCTGCGGCACCCAGACGGTTCACCGTGCTCTGGAGACTCGCCTCGCCGAGTTCCTGGGCACTGACGACGCAATCTTGTACTCGTCGTGTTTCGACGCCAACACTGGGCTCTTCGAGACGATCCTCGGTGAGAGCGACGCCATCATCAGCGACACCCTCAACCACGCCTCCATCATCGACGGAGTCCGGCTCTGCAAGGCGAAGCGATATCGCTACGCCAACAACGACATGGCCGACCTCTCCACGCAGCTCGAGAAGGCCACTGCCGAAGGCGCCGGCACCAAGCTGATCGCCACCGATGGTGTCTTCTCGATGGATGGAGTCGTCGCTGCTCTCGAAGGCATCTGCGCCCTGGCCGCCGAGCATGACGCGGTGGTGATGGTCGACGACTCCCACGCCGTCGGGTTCGTCGGAGAGCATGGCCGGGGCACGCCGGAACTCACCGGGACCCTGGACCGGGTCGACATCATCACCGGGACGCTGGGCAAGGCCCTCGGCGGGGCGTCCGGCGGCTACACGGCTGCGTCCAGCGAAGTGGTCGGCTGGCTACGGCAGCGGTCACGGCCGTACCTGTTCTCCAACAGCCTCGCCCCGGTGATCGCCGCAACGTCGCTGCGGGTACTCGATCTGCTCGACGAGTCCGACGAACTCCGCGCCCGCCTGGTCGACAACAGCGAGCAGTTCCGTTCCGGCATGACGTCCGCCGGTTTCGCGCTCGCCGGGGCCGGGCACCCCATCATCCCCGTGATGCTCGGCGATGCCCGGGTCGCCTCCGAGATGGCGCAGCGGCTCCTCGACCAGGGGATCTACGTCATCGGATTCTCGTTCCCTGTGGTTCCCAAGGGCCAGGCCCGGATCCGCACCCAGATGTCGGCGGCACACTCGAGTGAGGACGTGGAACGTGCCGTCGACGCGTTTGCCCGGGTCGGACGTGAGATGGGGGTGATCTGATGCGAGCCCTGGTCAAGGCGAAGGCCGAGCCCGGTCTCTGGATGCAGGAGATCGAGGTCCCCCGACCCGGTGATCACGATGTCCTGATCCGGGTCAAGAAGACGTCGATCTGCGGGACCGACCTCCACATCTACCGGTGGGACGAGTGGGCGGCCGCCACGGTTCCGGTGCCGATGACGGTTGGTCACGAGTTCATGGGCGAGATCGTCCGGGTGGGTGCCGACGTCGACGGCCTCGAGGTCGGGATGCGGGTGTCGGGCGAAGGCCATGTCACCTGCGGCCACTGCCGCAATTGTCGTGGCGGGAGACGCAACTACTGCCACAACCACATCTCGGTCGGTGTCACCCGGCCCGGTGCATTCGCCGAATACCTGGTGCTCCCCGCCCAGAACGTGTTCCCGCTTCCCGACCACATCTCCGATGACGTCGCCGCAATTCTCGACCCGCTCGGCAACGCCACCCACACGACGTTGGCATTCGACATGGTCGGTGAAGACGTGCTGATCACCGGAGCCGGTCCCATCGGGATGATGGCGACGGCCATCGCCCGCCACATCGGCGCTCGCTTCATCGTGGTCACCGACATCAACCGGTACCGGCTCGACCTCGTTGCGGCGATGGGAGCCGATCGGGTGATCGACGTGACCGCTGCCGACCCGGCCTCGGTCATGGACGAGCTGGGCATGACCGAGGGCTTCGACGTCGGGCTCGAGATGTCCGGCCACGAAACGGCCTTCAATCAGCTGCTCCACCTCATGAACCATGGAGGACGGGTGGCGGTGCTCGGCATCCCGCCCTCCGACGTGCACATCGACCTCAACAACATCATCTTCAAAGGCCTCGACGTCCGGGGGATCTACGGTCGTCGCATCTTCGAGACCTGGTACAAGATGGCGGCGATGCTCCAGAGCGGGCTCGACGTCGCCCCTGTGATCACCCACACGTTCCCGGTGGACGACTTCGCAACCGGTTTCGAGGCGGTCGCCGCCGCTCAGTGCGGCAAGGTGATCCTCGACTGGTCCTGATCGCCCCGGCCGCTCACCAGCCCCGGGTTCGCCACTCCTCGACATGGGGTCGTTCGGCACCGATGGTCGTGTCGAGCCCGTGGCCCGGCATGACCAGCGTGTCGTCGGGCAGGGCAAACAGGTGCTCGTCCAGAGAGCGCATCACCGTGGCGAAGGCGTCTGGCGAGCGCGTGGCCCCGGGACCACCCGGGAACAGGGTGTCGCCGCTGAACAGGACGCCGTCGACGGTGAAGCACGTCGAGCCCGGGGTGTGCCCTGGCGTGTGGATCGCCCTCACGACGACGGTCCCGAGGTCGATGGCGTCTCCGTCTTTGAGGGGGATCGTGGGCACCTCCAGCGCATCTGAGTCGCCCGGGTGGATGAGGATGGGGACCCCGAGGTCGGCAGCCACGCCGATGGCGCCGATGTGGTCATGGTGACCGTGGGTGATGAGAACCGACTCGACCTCGACCCCGGCAACCAGCTGCAGCAAGGTCTCTGGCTCGTCGGGAGCATCGATCAGCACGCCGCGCCCGGTGGCGGCATCGCACACGACATAGGCGTTGTTCTCGAGCGCGCCGACGCAGACCTTCCCGATTCGCATCCGATCG
>JABDIW010000299.1 GCA_013003515.1 Acidimicrobiia bacterium | reverse complement strand
GTCCAAGACTGCTGCGAAGGCCGCCAAGCCGGCTTCGAAGGCCCCGGCCAAGAAGGCTCCGGCCAAGAAGGCTCCGGCCAAGAAGGCTCCGGCGAAGAAGCCTGCGGCGAAGAAGGCGCCGGCCAAGAAGGCTCCTGCGAAGAAGGCGCCTGCCAAGAAGGCTCCTGCGAAGAAGGCTGCTGCCAAGAAGCCGCCTGCCAAGGCAGGTGCGAAGAAGGCTGCTGCCAAGAAGACTCCTGCGAAGAAGGCTCCTGCCAAGAAGGCTGCGGCGAAGAAGGCTCCTGCCAAGAAGGCTGCGGCGAAGAAGGCTCCGGCTCGGGGTCGGGGGCGAAAGGCCGAGACAACTCGCCCGGTAGCGAGGAAGCCGGTCAAGATCCCCTTCAAGGTGGGCGACAAGGTCGTCTACCCCCACCACGGTGCAGCCACGATCGTGAAGAAGGAGAAGATCGAGTTCGCCGGCGAGAAACAGGACTACTTCGTCCTCGAGCTGGCTACTGATCAGCTCACGGTTCGCGTGCCCACGGTCAACGCCCTCGAGCTGGGGGTGCGGCCAGTGATCTCGCAGAACGTCGCCCGCAAGGTGTTCGCCACATTCCGGCAGGATCCGGAGGAGGCTGGCTCCAACTGGAGCCGCTGGTACAAGCTCCTCACCGAGAAGATCAACTCTGGGGACATATTCCAGGTCGCCGAGGTGGTTCGTGACCTCACCTACGCCCAGCAGCTGAAGGGCATCTCGCCCGCCTTGAAGCGAATGCTGGCCAAGGCCCGTCTCATCATCACGTCAGAGCTTCGGTTCGCCCTGAAGATCGACGAAGAAGAGGCCATCAAAAGACTCGAGAGAGCGCTTCCGAAGGTCGATATACCCGAAGAGGACTGATCGACCCCTCCGGGAGCACAATCGATGATCGTCGAAGCCATCAGGCTGCTCGTCACGCTTGCCACCACTGCCGTGGGCTATCAGATCGGCACCAGTTGGACCCCTGCCGAGGTCGGTAGCGACGTCGGATCCATCACCGGGTCATTGGTCGGCGCCGGCGTCGGATACGTACTTGGCGGAGTTCTGGGCCGCTGGATTCGTCGTGGGCTGGAAAGGGCGCCTCAGGCCCTCGACAGAGCCACCGGGCCCCAGCTCTTTGCGGGAGCCTTTGGGCTCATGGTCGGCGTGGTGGTCGGCATGGTCATCGCGATTCCTTCTGTGGTGTTGCTTCCATCGCTGGCCGGCTGGCCGATCGGCGCTCTCGCGGTCCTGGTCATGGCAGCGTTCGGAGCACGGGTGTTCTCGGCTCGAGCTCACGACCTCCTCTCGGCAGCCGGACTCCGGCAGCGCGATCCCCTGCGTCGCACCGACGTCGCAGTCGACGGAGAGCCCGGATACCTCATCGACTCGTCAGCCGCCATCGATGGTCGCGTCCTCGAGCTGGCCCGAGCCGGGCTCCTCACCGGAACCGTGCTGGTTGCCGGGTTCGTCGTCGACGAGCTCCAGGCCATTGCAGATGCCGCCGACAAGCGACGCCGTCGGGCCGGCCGGCGTGGTCTCGACATCCTCGATGCGCTCCGCGACGTCCCCCGGATCGAATTCACCGTCCTCGAGGACTCCGTACCCGAGCACCACGAGGTCGATGCCAAGCTTCTCGCCCTCACCGCAAGACTCGATGGTTCGCTGGTGACGACCGACCACAACCTCGCACAGGCGGCAAGCCTGCGAGGGATCACCGTCCTCAACCCCCATGCCCTGGGCGAGTCGCTGCGTCCCGTCGTCGGTCAGGGCGATGAGATGAAGATCACGATCGAGAAGGAAGGTTCCGAAGTCGGCCAGGGGGTTGGCTTCCTCGATGACGGGACCATGGTCGTCGTGTCCGACGCATCGGGCCACGTCGGCGACACCGTTGCCGTCGAGGTGGTCAACAGCCTCCGGACTTCGGTCGGTCGACTCCTCTTCGCCAAGCTCGCCACCTGAACCTCGTAGCATCCAGCCCATGGCACAACCGTGGGCGATCGTCGTCGCCGCAGGATCCGGCCTCCGTTTTGGACGCCCCAAACACCTCGTCGAGCTCGATGGTGTCGAGCTGTTCCGCAGATCCGTCAACGCCGTCGCCCCCTTCGCCGAGCAGGTGGTCGTGGTCGGCGACGTTCCCGGCGGGATCCCTGGCGGCGACCGGCGCCGCGATTCGGTGGAGGCCGGCCTGTCTCACCTCGACGACGATGTCGAGTGGGTGCTGATCCACGATGGGGCCCGCCCTCTCGCTCCCAAGGACCTCGTCGCAAGGGTCGTGGCTGCCATCGCCGACGACGTAGACGCGATCGTCCCCGCGATCCCCGTGCGCGACACGGTCAAACGTGCTGTGGACGGCGTCGTCACGGGAACCATCGATCGTCACGGCCTGTACGCGGTGCAGACCCCGCAGGCGATCAGGGTTGCCGCCCTCCGCAAGGCGCTGGCCGACGATCCCGATGACGCCACCGACGATGCCGGCCTCATCGAGCGGGTGGGTGGCGTCGTGAGGCTCGTGGAGGGCGATCCACGAAACATCAAGATCACCTTCCCGGAGGACGTTGCCGTCGCCGCAGCTCTGGCAGGCTTCGCGTGAGAGCAGGCATCGGTTTCGACGCTCATCGCTTTGGAGGAGAGGGGCCGCTGGTGCTCGGAGGCGTGGTTGTCGACGGTGACCGTGGCGTCGAAGCCACCTCCGATGGTGATGTCGTGGCGCATGCCGTCGCCGACGCTCTCCTCGGGGCAGCGGCGCTGGGTGATCTCGGTCACCACTTCCCCGAAGCCACATCCCATGGGCTCGATTCGCTCGAGGCGATCGAGCAGGTGGTTGCGATGCTCGGCGAGGTCGGTGCGTCGCCGCACAACGTCGACGTCACCGTCATCTCCCAATCGGTCCGCATCGCACCCCATCGCGACGAGATGGAGCAGCGGATTGCGTCGGCGCTCGGTGTCGAGCGGGGCCAGGTCTCGATCAAGGCGACCACCACCGACCTCATGGGCGCCATCGGCAGAGATGAGGGTGTGGCTGTCCTGGCGACGGCCACAGTGGTCTAGGAGAGGGCCTCCACGGCGGCAGCGACGTCGTTGCTGATCACGGCATCCACTCCCCACGATGCCAGCGTTCGGATCACGTCGGCGTCGTCCACCGTCCACGCGATGATCGCCAGGCCGGCATCGTGCACCTGGGTCACCACGCTCTCGTCTATCGACGACCAGTGAGGGTGAAGGGCCCAGGCACCGGTCGCGGCGACCTCCGCCAGGACGTCGCCGATGACCGTTCCGGGGGGAAGCAGCAAACCGCGGGCGACGTCGGGAGCGTGATCGCCGACTGCGACCACCGTCGCCGGGTTGAAGGAAGACACGACGATGCCGGGGATGCCGCTGACCAATTGCGCGACCCGCTCGGCGACGCCGTCATGGGGATCCCAATCGGGCTCCGCCGGCGAGTTCTTGATCTCGACGTTCACGATCGCCCCGCTGAGCAGCACCAGTGCCTCGCTCAACGTGGGGACGTAATCGGGGAGCTCACTCGCCGACAACCCGACGATCTGGCCCAGACCGGCGATCTCGGGATCGTGGTGGAGGACCAGCTCATCGTCAGCGGTTCGCCTCACATCGAGCTCGACCCCGGCCCCTCCCTGGGCCATGGCGAGGCGAAATGCCTCGATGGTGTTCTCCCTGGCATGGGCCGATGACCCGCGGTGACCCAGCACGACCGTGCGGTCGGGGAGGCGAGGTGTCATCGGGTCGGTCTCCTTGGGGATAGCATCGGGCGCCTGATGGAGGTATTCAACACCCTTGGACGGACCCGGCAGGTCTTCGAGCCGCGAGATCCCGGCGTCGTGACCATGTACGTGTGCGGTCCCACCGTTCAGACCTCTCCTCATCTCGGCCATGGCCGGGCGGCGGTGGTCTTCGATGTGATCCGCCGCTATCTGGAATGGGAGGGCTTCGAGGTCACCTACGTCCAGAACGTCACAGATGTCGACGACAAGATCATCAATGCCGCCGCCGAGCGGGGAATCGACTGCGATGCAGTCGCTGCGGCTTCGTTCGCCGAGTTCGACGAGGGCTATCGCAAGCTCGGAGTGAAGGCGCCGACCATCGAGCCACGGGCTACCGAGCACATCCCCGAGATGATCGACATGATCGGATCACTCATCGCGTCCGACCATGCGTATGCGTCTGGCGGTGACGTGTACTTCTCCGTGCGGTCGTTCCCCGAGTACGGGAAGCTGTCGGGCCGGCGGATCGACGAGCTCGAATCGGGCGCCCGCATCGATCCGGGCGAGCACAAGCAGGACCCCCTCGACTTCGCACTGTGGAAGGCCGCCAAGCCGGGTGAGCCGAGCTGGGATTCGCCGTGGGGACCGGGCCGTCCCGGGTGGCACATCGAGTGTTCGGCGATGTCGCGCAAGTATCTGGGTGGCGGGTTCGACATCCACGCCGGCGGCATCGACCTCATCTTCCCGCACCACGAGAACGAGGTGGCGCAGGCGGAGGCGGCACATCCCGATGCCCCGTTCTGCAGGTACTGGCTCCACAACGGCATGGTCAACCTGGCAGGAGAGAAGATGGCGAAGTCGACGGGGCATGTCGTCGGTCTTCTCGATGCCCTCGAGACCTACCCGCCAACCGCCGTCCGGTTGTTCTACCTGCGCACCCACTACCGCAAGCCAGTCGAGTTCACCCCCGAAGCGATGGATGACGCCGTCGCGTCGCTGGAGAGGCTCTGGGCGTTCCGGCGCCGTGTCACCGGTCCGGTCGAAGCGCCACCCGACGAGCAACTCATCGACCGCTTCCGGGCTGTCATGGGCGACGACTTCGACGTTGCCGGTGCGCTCGGCGTCATCTTCGACGCGGTCCGCGAGGGCAACCGTCTCCTCGACGCCGGAGAGGACCCTGGGGGCGTGGTCGCCGCCTTCGATGAGATGACCGCCGTGCTGAATCTTCCCGCCCCTGATGTCGGTCTCGGCGACGTTGCCGACGGCCTCGTCGAGCTGGCCGGGGCGTACGGCATCGAGGCCGGATCCGGCGATGAGGATCTCGTGGATGCGCTCGTTGCCGCCCGACAGTCGGCCAAGACGGCCAAAGAGTGGGACACTGCGGATGCGATCCGCGATGGGCTGGCCGCTCTCGGAGTGGTCGTGGAGGACACGCCTGATGGCGCCCGCTGGCATCGGCGCTGACGTCGAGGGCGTCCATGCCGTTTCTGCTGCGCTGGCGGCGGGCCGCGTCACCGGGCTCACCGTCGAACGATCGAGAGTCGATGATCTCGTCGAGATCGTGGACCGTGCTCGGGAAGCCGGAGTGCCCGTCACCGTGGTCGCCGACGTTCGCGATCTGGCCCGCACGACGGCGCCGCAAGGAGTGGTTGCGTCGGCCAGGCCGATCGCTCCGATGGCTCTCAGTGCGCTGATCGAGACCGCTCCAGACCCGAAGGCGCTCATCGTGTTCGACCACCTCACCGATCCGAGGAACGTCGGGGCCATCGCCCGCACCGCCTGGGCCGCGGGGATCGGCGGGCTCGTCGTCTCCGGTCGGAGATCGGCCCCGTTGGGCGCCACTGCCTTCAAGGCGGCTGCCGGTGCGCTCGAGCACCTGCCGATCGCCGAGGTCGGGTCGGTTGCCGACGCCGTGGAGGACCTGCGCAGACGTGAGATCTGGACCATCGGGCTGTCCGGGGATGCCGAGACGGGCTTGTACGAGACGAAGCTCCTCACCGAGCCGGTGGCGCTCGTCATCGGCGCCGAAGGCCGCGGCCTGTCCCGCCTCGCCGCCGAGCGGTGTGATCAGCTGGTGTCCATCCCGATGGCACCCGGGACCGAAAGTCTCAACGCCTCGGTCGCCGCAGCGCTGGCGATGTACGAACTGGCCCGAGCGCGGGGCTGGGTAACCTGACGGCTCATGCTGGCGTAGCTCAGTTGGCAGAGCAGCCGCCTTGTAAGCGGCAGGTCGCGGGTTCGATTCCCGCCGCCAGCTCCCTCGAGTGGAGATGAACGTGGGAACCTTCCTGCTCGTCCTGTTGATCTTTTCGATGCGCGTTGTCGACGTGTCGCTGGGCACGTTGCGGATCGTCATGTTGATGCGGGGGCTGCGCGGCGTCGCCGGGTTGCTCGGGTTCTTCGAGTCGTTGACCTGGGTCCTCGCGGCGGCGTTGGTCCTCGACAACCTCGACTCTCCGTTCAAGGTGGTCGCCTTCGCCGCGGGGTTTGCGACGGGGACCGTGCTCGGGTCGACCATCGAACGGTGGTTGGCACTGGGCAAGCGGATTCTCCGGGTGGTCACGTCGATCGACAGCCCTGATGTCGCCCCCGCCTTGCGGCGTCTTGGCCACGGCGTCACCGTCATCAACGGTGAGGGTCTCCAGGGCGACGTCCGCATCGCCTTCTCGGTGATCCCTCGTAAGGCTTATCCCGAGGTGATGGAGCGGATCAGGGCGCTCAACCCCGACGCGTTCGTCACCGTCGAAGACATCGACACGCCGCGTCTCGAGCGGCGCCGCACATTGATGCGTCGCTAGCGAAATCCCCAGACGTGTCACAGGCGCTGGATACATTGGCGCCGTGCTCAGCGATCGCGACAGCGCAATACTCGAGTTTGAGGGCTCCTGGTGGTTGTTCCCCGGTCCCAAGGATCGGTCGATCCGTGACTATCTCGGGATGAGCGCAACCCGCTACTACCAGGCGCTGCGACGCCTCATGGACGATCCCGGTGCGGTCGAGACCCATCCCCTGGTCGTGCACCGGTTGCGTCGGGTGCGTGACGGTCGGCTGGCTCGCGCCGCCGAGCGCCTCGGCGACGCCTGATGGCAAACCGCTCCGAGCTGTCCGGATTGCTGCGAAGGATCGGTCTCGGCTCGTGGAGCATCCTCGGCGCCCTGCTCCTGGCCTGGGTCTTCATCTGGGTGCTGGTGCGCATCCAGGTTCTCATCGCACCGATCGTCCTCTCGGTGGCCCTCATCTACATCCTCAACCCGGTGGTGAAGATGCTGCAGGGGCGATCGTTACCGCGGTGGCTGGGCAGATCCGTACCCCGCTGGATGGCCGTCATCGTCGCCTACGTGGCGTTCACCGGTCTGCTGGTGCTCATCGGGTTCATCGTCGGGCCACAGATCGCCGATCAGACCAGCGAGCTGACATCCGACTTCCCGCAGGTGTACGAGGACGCTCGGGGGCAGATCCAGGAACTCCTCGACGACGTGGGTCTCGATAGCGTCGTGGTGCCCACCTACGACGAGGCTGCCGACCTGCTCGCCGATCTCCGAAACGAAGAGGAGATCGTCTCCCAGGCGCTGACCCGCCTCGGCGACTTCACCCTTGGTCTGCTCGAGGCGATCCTGGTGTTCTTCCTCGTGCCCGTGCTGGCGTTCTACGTCCTGCTCGACCTGCCCCGACTTCGCGAGGAGTCCGTGTCGCTGCTGCCCGAGTCGACCCGTGAGGAGACCATCCACGTTGGAAGGCAGATCAACCACGCCCTCGGCGGTTTCCTGAGGGGTCAGCTGCTGGTGGCGCTCATCGTCGGTGTGCTGATGAGCGTCGGGTTTCTCATCATCGACCTTCCGTTCTGGCTCATCATCGGGATGGTGGCCGGTCTGTTGAACATCATCCCGTTCGTCGGACCGTGGGTGGGTGGCGGCCTCGGTGTGCTCGCCGGTCTTGCCGCTGCCGATGTGACGACGGCGCTGTTGGCCGGGCTGGTGGCGCTCATCGTCCAGCAGATAGACAACAACTTCATCAGCCCGACCGTGCTGCGGGCGACAGTTCGCCTCCACCCCGCGGTGATCATCCTGGTCCTTCTCGGCGGAGGTGCTGTTGCCGGCATCTGGGGTGTGATCCTTGCGGTGCCGGTAGCGGCCATTCTGAAGATCATCGCCGGTCATCTGTGGCGGACCCGGATCCTCGGACAGTCCTGGCACGAGGCCGGCAAGGCCATCCTGGTGCCCGTCGATGCCGAGTCGACGCTGTTCGGCCGCCTTCGCAAGCAGCTCGACGAAGAGGAGTAGCCGCTACGCCGGGGGGAACTGCGGCTCGTCGCCGCCGAGATCCTCGGCAGCCTCGA
>JABDIW010000281.1 GCA_013003515.1 Acidimicrobiia bacterium | reverse complement strand
TCGGGTGGCGGGATCCTGCCCGGGCCGTCCCGGAGACGGAGCTCCGGTGGCCTTGGGTCCACCCGGTCGAAGCCGTCGCGACGGTCGTCATCACGGTCTCGGGCCAAGAAGTCGGGTCGGTCGCGTGGTGGGAAGCGTCGCAGCCGCTGACCAGGAAGGCCGTTCCTCTAGACTGGCCCCACTTGCCCGCAAACCGCCGGGCCGAACCCGTTCGAACGGAGTGAATACACCATGGGATTTCTGAAGCGGCTCTGGGGGTACATCAAGACCCTCTTCCGTTCCACCGCCGAGAGCGCGATGGACCCCGCCATCGAGATCGAGCAGGCGATCAACGAGGCCCGCAAGCGTGACCAGGACCTGAGGAACCAGGCTGCCAAGGTCGTCGCCCACCGTGCCCAGATCGAGTCGAAGCTGGAAAAGGCTGCCGACGACGTCGGTGAGGCCCGCGAGATGGCCAAGCAGGCGATCATGAAGGCCGAGCAGTCCAAGTCCGACGGCGACACCGAGGCGATGGAGAAGTGGATGCGCACCGCGCAGTCCCTCGCCATGAAGCTGCAGGCGTCCGAGAACAACCTCAACACCCTGAAGGGCCAGTACGAGACCGCGGTGACCCAGGCCGAGCGTGCCAAGGAAGCCGTGTCTCAGAACGCCATGCGGGTGCAGGAGCTGGCCGCCAAGCGCATGGAGCTGTTGGGGTCACTCGAGGCCGCCAAGATGCAGGAGTCGGTCAACAAGGCGATGGAGTCCCTGTCGGTCACGGTCGACGACGAGATGCCGTCGCTCGAGAAGATCGAGGACAAGATCGAGGCCCGCAAGGCTGAGGCCATGGCGCACGCCGAGTTGCGCGAAGCCACCCCCGAGGGTGCCGAGGCCGAATTGCGCGAGGCGATCAACATCGCCCAGGCAGATGCGAAGCTCGACGAGCTCAAGGCCGAGTTGGGGCTGACGGGCTGACCCGGCGGTACACACGACTTGTGAGGCGCCGCCGGTTCTCCGGCGGCGCTTCCATTTGAGGAGCACGACATGACCGACAACCTGGGTGCCTACGAGCGGTCAGCCGAGGTGTATGACGCGGTGTACACCCAGATGATCAACTATCCCGAGCACGCCCAGAAGATCTACCGCATCATCGACGACCGGGTCCCTGGTGCCGAGACCGTGCTCGATGTGGCATGTGGCACCGGCCAGTACACCCAGTACCTGGCCCGACGCTTTGCGGTCACCGGGCTCGACATCCAGCCGTCGATGCTCCAGATTGCTCGGCGCCGTCTCGGTGACGACGTCCCGCTGGTGGAGGGCGACATGACCGATTTCGATCTGGGTCGCCGCTTCGATGCCGTCGTATGCCTGTTCTCCTCGATCGCCTACGTCCACACCCCCGAGGCGTTCCGAGCCACGATCGCCAACCTCGCCAAACACACTGTCGACGGCGGGGTCTGCATCGTCGAGCCGTGGATCGAGCCCCAGGCGTGGGAGGACGGCCGCCTCCACATGATGACGGTCGACAAGGACGACCTGAAGGTCGGCCGGATCACGTCGTCTGAGCCGCGTGAGGGCCACCGTGTCCTGATGAACTGGGCGTTTGCCGTGGGCCGACCCGACGGCGATGTGGAGACCTACACCGAGACCCATCTCACCGGGCTGTTCACCCACGACGAGTACGGCGAAGCGTTCGAAGCCGCCGGCCTCGAAGCCACCTTCGACCCCGAGGGCCTGATCGGCCGCGGCCTGTGGGTGGCGGTCAAGCACACCTGACCGTCACGGCCGGGACCTGCCGCGTAGGGTCGCCGTCATGAGCGACGATCCCACCATTCAGCTGATCGGGCACCAGTGGGCGCGTGATGCCCACGCCATCAAGGACTTCCTCGGCCGCAACGAGATCGCCTTCACC
>JABDIW010000275.1 GCA_013003515.1 Acidimicrobiia bacterium | reverse complement strand
CGTGCGAGCCAACTACATGCAGATGCTGGTGTCCTACAGCCGACCGGCTCCGTGACAACCGATCTCGAGATTGCTCGATCCGTCGAGCCCCGCCCGATAGGCGACGTCGCCGCCGATCTCGGCATCGCTCCTGAGCATGTCGAACCGTGGGGTCGCCAGGTGGCCAAGGTGTCGCTCGACGCCATCGCCGGCGAGAAGAAGGCCCGCTATGTGCTGGTCACCGCCACCAGCCCCACCCCGCTGGGGGAGGGCAAGACCACGACGTCTGTGGGGCTGGCTCAGGCGATGCACCGTCTTGGGCAGAAGTCGGTGGTGACACTGCGCCAGCCGTCTCAGGGTCCGACGTTTGGCATCAAGGGCGGAGCCGCCGGTGGTGGCCACTCTCAAGTCATCCCCATGGAGGAGATGAACCTGCACCTGACGGGCGACTTCCACGCAGTCACCGCGGCCAACAACATGCTGGCCGCCCTCATCGACGCCCACCTCTATCACGGCAACCAGCTGTCGCTGGTGCCCCACGACATCACGTGGCGTCGCGTCGTCGACGTCAACGACCGGGCGTTGCGCGACATGGTGCTGGGGCTGGGCCGCAAGGTCGACGGCGTGCCTCGCCAGACGGGCTTCGACATCACGGCTGCATCCGAGGTGATGGCCATCCTCGGGCTGGCGACCGACCTCGAGGACCTGCGTATCCGGCTCGGCCGCATCGTCATTGGCTACGACCGGCACCAGAAGCCGGTCACCGCCGAGCAGGTGAAGGGCGCCGGGGCGATGGCGGTACTGCTGCGTGACGCTCTGGAGCCCAACTTGCTCCAGACCCTCGAAGGTTCCGCGGCACTTGTGCACACCGGTCCGTTCGCCAACATCGCCCACGGCAACTCCTCGGTGGTTGCCGATGAGCTGGCGGTGCGGGTCGCCGATGTGTGCATCACCGAGGCCGGTTTCGGCACCGACATCGGCGCCGAGAAGTTCTTCAACATCAAGTGTCGGGCGTCAGGGCTCGCTCCCGATGTCGCCGTGATCGTCACCACCGTTCGGTCCATGAAGATGCACTCTGGCAACCATCGCATCCGGCCCGGCCGCCCATTGCCGCCGGCGATGCTGGAGGAGAACCCCGTCGAGGTCACCGACGGTGCCGCCAACCTGCGTCGCCACATCGGCATCATCCGCCGTCACGGTGTGACTCCGGTGGTGGCCATCAACAAGTTTGCGACCGACCACGAGTCCGAGCACCAGGCGATCGCCGCGGTGTGTGAGGCCGAAGGCGTCGCATGGGCCGTCGCCGATCCGCACGCTGGTGGCGGCGCCGGCTGTGAGGACCTGGCCCGCACCGTGCTCGACGCCGAGGCGTCGAACTTCGAGCTGCTGTATCCCGACGATCTGCCCGTTCGGAACAAGATCGAGAGGATCGCCACCGAGGTGTACGGGGCCGACGGCGTCAACTTCGAGTCCGCAGCCCAAAAGGACATCGACCGGTACGAGGACCTGGGCTGGGGACATCTGCCCATCTGTATGGCCAAGACCCACCTGTCGCTGTCGCACGACCCCCGGGTTCATGGCGCGCCCACGGGCTGGATGCTGCCGATACGACGGGTTCAGGCCTCCATCGGTGCCGGTTTCTTGCTGCCTTTGGCGGGCGAGGTGCGGCGTATGCCGGGGCTCGCCTCGCATCCGTCGGCCTTCGATATGGACCTGTTGCCCGACGGCACCATCGTCGGCCTGAGCTGAGCCCGCGAAATCTTGTCAGGTTGACCTGTCTCCACTACATTCTCGGACCTCGGGCGGGGCGGGCCAAGCTGCATGAGAGGCCAGTACACCCCAATGCGTTCAACACGTTCAATCCGGGTCCTTCTCGTGGTGGCGATGACGGCTGGGATGCTGGTCATCGGTGCCCCGGATACGACCCCTCCGGCTCACGCCGCCTATCGCGTCGAAGACGTCTCGTGGGAGCGCGTCGGTGCCGTCCTCGAGTCGCAAGAGATCGTTGCTCCGTTCACGATGGTGGGGCTGTCGTGGCCCGATGATGGTGCACTGCCCGGCGAGGCCTGGTTCCGAACCAGGAGTGCAGGGGAGTGGGGACCGTGGCGACTCCTGACTCTCGACGACGACCATGGACCCGACATCGGCACGGCGGAAGCCGCTCGCAGCATTCCCTCGTCGGCAGTGGTGTGGGTCGGTTCCGCAGATGCTGTGCAGTTCCGGACCATGGAGACGTCGGCCGGCGCCGCCGCGACCCTCATCGACACCACTGACCGAACCCGGCCCCTTTCGCAGCGACTCGGGCAACTGCTGACACCGACGACGCCGTCGGCCGTCGGGACACCCGGGCAACCCCTCGTGTTGCCGCGAGCCGAGTGGGACCCAGGAGGGACCTGTGTGCCGGTCGACGAACCCGACCTGGTCCAGGTGACCCACGCCTTCGTCCACCACACCACCGGCACGAACTCATACACCGAATCCGAAGTCGGGTCCCGGGTCCTCGGGATCTGCTTGTTCCACCTCAACACGAGAGGCTGGAACGACATCGCCTACAACTTCCTGATCGACAAGTTCGGCAACATCTGGGAAGGGCGTGCCGGAGGCATCGACAAGGGAGTGCAGGGTGCCCACACCCAGGGATTCAACTCGTACTCCATGGGCGTGGCCTACATCGGTGACCACTCCAGCTCGGAACCCACCCCGGCAGCAGAGCAATCGATCATGGAGCTTCTGGCATGGAAGTTCGGTGTCCACAACGTCGACCCATCGAACATCGCCACGTTGATCTCGAAGGGATCGGCCTTGTGGGAGCAAGGCGTCCCCGTCTCACTTCATCCCGTGTCGGGCCACCTCGATGCCCAGGCGACATCGTGTCCCGGAGCCGCTTGCTACAACCGCCTTCCCGACTACCGGGCAACCGTCGACGGAATGTGGGACCAGGTGCCGATCGACACCTACGTCTCCCCGCTCGTGGGCGACTTCGACGGCGATGGACAGGACGAGGGAGCCATCTACCGGCCGGCGGATGACGTATGGAGCGTGACCGACACCGACGGCACCGTCGAGGCCTGGGCCGACCTCGGCGACACCGGTAGTTGGACCGGGCACCTGGTCGGTGACTTCGATGGCGACGGCAGGGACGACATCGCTGGATTGACCGACGGCGTGTGGCGAGTGAGCGAGTCGCTCGGTTTCACGTTCTCGACTTCGGACTGGGGCACCGTCAGCACTCAGCTCAACTGGGAGACCCAGCTCGTCGGAGACTTCGACGACGACGGCCGTGACGACATCGCCGGCTTCGCGGATGGGGTGTGGTGGGTGAGCCGGTCGACGCCAGCTGGTTTCGAGACCGCGTCATGGGCAGATCTCGGCACGCTCACCGATTGGGGCGCCCACGTCGTCGGTGACTTCGATGGGAACGGTCGTGACGACATTGCCGTGTTCGACACCTCAGATGGGACGTGGATGGTGGGTCTCTCCAGTGGAACCGCATTCACCATGAGCCAGTGGGCGGATTTCGTCACGGCTTCGGGCTGGGGACCACAGCTGGTCGGCGACTTCAACGGCGACGGTTTCGATGACATCGCCAATTACTACCCGGCGAACTCCACCTGGTGGGTCAGCGTGTCGTCTGGTGCGGGGTTCGCCACAGGTCTGTGGGGGACCACAGAGACGTCCAACTACCTGTCGCACCTGTGGGTTCAGGACGTCGATGAGGACGGCACCGATGATGTCCTCGCCTTCGACGCCTACAACGGGTTCATCAAGCGCCAGCTGTCGACGGGAACCGCGTTCGAGACGACGACGCTCATCGACACGCCATGGCGCACGACGCTGGGTGCCCTGAGGGCGAGGCGCACGCCAGGTCCGACGTCATGGGTGTACTTCGGCCAGGAGTTCCAATGGGTCCGCATCGGTGACCTCGACGCAGAAGACGCCACGGCCGTCGTCGCCGCAACGCTGCCCCGAACGGGACCGGTCGGTGCAGTGCCCCAAGCTGTCGGGGCTGTGGCGGGTGACTTCACCGGAGACGGATCAAGCGACGTCCTCCATGTCCTGGACAGCGGCGAGATGTGGGTTGCTGCCGCATCGGGCGACGAGTTCTCGTTCACGGCGTCAGTGGGCGCTGTTGCCGGGGCGAGCTGGGCCGGGTTCGTGACCGGCGACTTCGATGGGAACGCAATCGATGACATGGCCGCATTCGACGAGGCATCCGGCCGGTGGTGGGTGTTCACCTCCAACGGCTCGACGCTGTCTGGTTCCGTGTGGGCCCAGTTCGGCACGGCGTCAGGCTGGACTGCTCGTCTTGTCGGTGACTTCAACGGCGACGGACGTGATGACATCGCCAACTACCACCCCTCGTTGCAGCGGTGGTGGGTATCGCTTTCCACCGGGAGTGGGTTCACCACCACCCTGTGGGACGAGTTCGGCACCGGTCATGGCTGGACCGCTCAACTCGTCGGTGACTTCGATGACGACGGGCTCGATGACATTGCCAGTTTCCACCCGACGCGAGGCCGGTGGTGGGTATCGGTGTCGGATGGGTCAGCGTTCGACACCAAGATGTGGGCCGAGCACGACACCGGTGGGGCTTGGGTCAACGCCGTCGTCGGCGACTTCGACGGAGATGGTCTCGATGATGTCGCCGTCTTCGATGAGACCGATGGCCGGGTGGTCGTGTCGCTGTCGACCGGTGACGCAGTCACTGGCTTCGTCTCGTCGGTGTTCGCCACGTTTGGCACCAAGTCGGGATGGACTGCAGCAATAGCCGGCGACTTCGACGACGACGGCCTCGATGACATCGCCAACTACCACCCGC
>JABDIW010000106.1 GCA_013003515.1 Acidimicrobiia bacterium | reverse complement strand
CTCGATGGCGCGGCCCCGCGCCTTCTTCGCAAGCTCGCCGGCGTCGGCGACACCATCCGCTGCGAGCGCGATCAGCGCATCAGCGTCGGCGTCGCGTTCCGCAGTCGACATGGCTTCGAGGGCGGCTCCCGCCCGGCTCATCCAGCTCTGGAGTCCAGTGACGATGGTGGGGCGCACCTCGCTATCGAGTCTGCTCACAACACCTCCCACCAGGGCAGATAGCCGGGGCAAGTAGTACGCCTCGGCTGCCGGACCCACCAAGAGACGAGCACAACGGGCAGCCCAGATGACGGTCGCCTCGGCGTCGCCCGGTGTCTCACCCAGCGCTGCGGTGGCGGCGAGCCGCATCGTGATCTCGATCTGGTCGGCAAGCGAGGCCGCGCCGGCCAACTCCGCCTCGCCACGGGCCTGCGCTTCGTGGAGTGTTGCGGCCCGATCTCCCGTGGCGAGTCTGTCGATCAGGGTCTGGTCGTATGTGATGAACTCGTTGATGCTCATGGGAATCGGTACACCTCGTCGATCCCGGCGAAGGGGTCCTCTGGTGGCACGTCGGCGAGGTCGCCGAGCTGCCCCGCATAGTTGTCGCCGCCCTTGACGTTCTCAGCTGCAGTTGTGACGAACTCGCCCATCTCTCGGCCGAAGTCGCCGACAGGAACGAGCGCAGACGCGTAGTCGTCTGCTTCACCGCCGAACATCGACGCCAGACGTTCGGTGAACGGTCGCATGTACTCGTTCTTGACATCTTCGACGTAGTTGCCAACCCCCTCGGTCATCCATCGCATCCAGGTGATGGCATCCTGGCCGCGTTGATTGACACCCAGCCGATCGAGCCTGCGCGTGACGTCGTCAGAGATTTCGCCAGCGCGATCAACCGTGTCCCGGAACAGGTCGACGTTGTCCTTGATGGTGCCGAGCCGGTCGCTGGCCGGCTGCAGCCGGTCCTTCACTTCGTTCCGAGTCTCCTCGGAGATCCCGAGGTCGGATGCCAGCTCATCCAGCCTTGTTCCTGCGTCGTTGATGGCCTGAATTCCTGAGGAGACCGAATCGGCGGTGTCTCTGCCAAGGAAATTCGACCCGTCGTCAGCGCTGGCCCAGCCGCCGGCGGGGGCAACCCCGACCCCGCCTTCGGTTGGTGGTGGCGGGGTGTCGGTGCCTTCCGGTGGAGTCTCAGGTGTCTCGCCTCCAGCGGCTTCGGTCGTGGGGGCGGAACCGGTGCCGTCGGGTTCGACAGGCTGGGTTGGCGAGGTGTCGGCGCCGGTTCCGTCACCCGCCTCACCGATCGGGAGGTCTTCGAGTGCGTCCATGGCGGCCCCGCCGATCTCCTCGTCTGT
>JABDIW010000240.1 GCA_013003515.1 Acidimicrobiia bacterium | reverse complement strand
GTTCTTCGCCGGCACCTACTTCCCCAAGGCCGACCGCCCGGGCCATCCGGCATTCACGACGGTGCTGCACCGAATCAGCGAGGCATGGGCAGAACGCCGGCCGGACCTCGAAGAACAGGCCGAGCGTCTCACGCTGGCCATTCGCAGGGACCTCCCGTCCACCACCGTCGATCGCAACGCGGTGTGGGACGCCGCCCTGGCCGACCTCCATGAACGCTTCGATGTCGTCAACGGAGGATTCGGAACCGCCCCGAAGTTCCCCCAGGCGCCAAACCTCGAGTTGCTGGCACGAGCGACCGCATTTGGGGAAGACACCGGTGCAATGCTGAGCCAGAGCCTCGATTCCATGGCGTCCGGCGGGATCTTCGACCATGTCGGGGGCGGGTTCTGCCGGTACTCCGTTGACGCGGCGTGGCTGGTGCCCCACTTCGAGAAGATGCTGTACGACAACGCACTTCTGGGGCGCCTCTATCTGCGAGCCGGCCAGATCTTCGAGGCCCCACGGTTCACCCGGGTCGCCCGCCACACCCTGAACTACATGATGCAGCGGCTGCGCTCGAGCCAAGGCGGCTTCTTCAGTGCCGAGGATGCCGACTCAGAGGGCGTAGAGGGCAAGTACTACGTATGGGAGTGGGATGACCTCATCGAGCTTGTGGGAGAGCCCGCGGCGCGAGCACTGGGGGCCACACCACACGGCAACTTCGAGGGATCGAACATCATCCATCTCCCCGACGGCCTCGACGCCGGACAGGGCGCCGGCATCCAGGACGCCCTCGACCGGCTCGAGTCGGCGCGCGAAGGGAGGATCCGCCCCGCTCTCGACGACAAGATCGTCGCTGCCTGGAACGGTCTTGCCATCCGATCGTTCGCCGAGGCCGGTGCCGTTCTCGATGACGCCCACTACCTCGACGCCGCCGAATCCGCAGCCGAATTCGTTCTGTCGGAGATGATGCCGAACGGTCGGCTCGCCAGGGCGTGGCGCGAGGGAAGGGTGTCCGGTCCCGGATACTGCGACGACTACGCCGCGATGGCCGTCGCGACACTGACGCTGTACCAGGTGACCGGTAAGGACCGCTGGGCCACGGCGGGCCTCGGGCTCGTCGCAGAGATCCAACGGCTGTTCCGTGCCTCGGGTGGTGGATTCCATGCCACCGGGGCCGATGCGGATCGACTCATCCATCGCCCGACCAATCTCATGGACAACCCGACTCCGTCTGACAACACGATGGTTGCCGAAGCGATGCTGATGGCGGCAGCGTTGACCGGCGATGCCGTCTACTTCCAGGAGATCGATGGCATCGCCGCCGCCGCCGGCGTCCTCCTGGAGCAATACCCGTCCGGCGTCGGCCACCTCGCGTCGATTCTGGGGACGCTGCCACGCCTCAAGGAGGTGGCCGTGGTCGGAGGCGACGAGCTGGGTACCGTGATCTGGGAGCGATTCCGACCAGAATGCGTGATCGCCATGGGCGACGGTGTGGCCACACCGGTACCGCTGTTGCATGATCGACCACTCGAGGAGGGTCCAGTGGCATACGTCTGCCGGGGATTCGTGTGCGACGCCCCCGTTCGTGACGCCAACTCGTTGAGAGACGCCGTGTCATGAGCGAATCCACCTGCATCTACTGCGGGATTTCGAGAGAGCGCAGCATTCCCACCTGCCCCGGTTGTGACAGACCCTGGATCGACGCCACGGTCACGGCTATCACCACCGTCGAGGCTTCCGCACCGACACCAGATCGACCGGACCCGGCCGGCGAGACGGCCGTGATGGCGCCACCCCACGGCTGGGGCGGCGATGCAGAGATCGATCAACTCACCGAGGAGTTCCTCGCCCAGCCGCACCCCGACGTTTTGTCTGAGCGCCGGATCCGACCTGTGGTGATCGGGCTCGGTGCCGTGCTGATCGTCCTCGGCGCCATCGGCTTCATCCTCAGAGACCCCGCCGCCGAGCCAGTCGCTCTCGACACGACCACAACCGCAGCCACCACGACGATAACCGCGGCGACC
The DNA here is from genome assembly GCA_013003515.1 of Acidimicrobiia bacterium. Lineage (GTDB taxonomy): Bacteria > Actinomycetota > Acidimicrobiia > Spongiisociales > UBA5794 > JABDIW01. The sequence continues at coordinate 515 of JABDIW010000240.1, read as the reverse complement.
ACCACAACCGGGTCCGTGACCTCGACCACTGAAGCGGGCACCACGACAACCGCAGCGACCACGACCACGACCTCGACGACGCTGGCGCTCCCAGACCTCCCCGTCGACGACCTGCGCCTCGGCGTCACGGCCATCGGTGAGACCGAGTTCGGGACGGCAGGTCCCGAAGCGATCGCGGCGCTGACCGAACTGATGGGCGCCCCCGACGGCGTCGAGGAGACCACCGGAGTCCACGGCCTGTGTGAAGGCGAGACCGGGACAGTGGCCGTCTGGGGTTCGCTCGTCGTCGTCTTTTCAGATGACCCCGAGCTCGAAGGCGACGGGTTCGATCGGCAGTCGCTGGCCGGGTACCGGCTCACGGACGGCTCCGGCCATCCCACAGAAGCCCTCGAGTCGGTGTCAGGTCTCCGCCTCACCGACACCCTCGGCACCATGGAGATCATCTACAACCGGTTCACCGTCGAGTACCCCGACGACGACACCTGGGTTCTCCGCGGTGGATCGGGGCGTGTGCT
>JABDIW010000239.1 GCA_013003515.1 Acidimicrobiia bacterium | reverse complement strand
GCCGGGTCCTCACGATGGGGTCGACTGCACCAAAGGGCTCGTCCATCAGCAGCACCGGTGGGTCTGCGGCGAGAGCTCGGGCGACGCCCACGCGCTGCTGCTGGCCGCCGGAGAGCTCGTCGGGGTAGCGCTCCAGTTGCGACGGTTCGAGCCCGACGAGATCGGCGAGCTCCTCGATCCTGTCGGCGATCCGCTCCTTCTCCCAACCCAGCATCTTCGGAACGGTGGCGATGTTGCCGGCGATGCTCTGGTGCGGGAACAGTCCCACCTGTTGGATCACATATCCGATCTCGCGCCGGAGATCGGTGACGGGGCGTTGGGTGACGTCTTCTCCGTTGATCTCGATGCGGCCGGAGGTCGGCTCGATCAGGCGATTGATCATTCGCAGGGTGGTTGTCTTGCCACATCCCGATGGACCGATCAACGCGACGATCGATCCCTTCTCGATCTCCAGGCTCAACGAGGCGACTGCCAGGCTGTCCGATCCATCGAACCGTTTGGAGACGCTGTCGAGTTTGATGGCGACGGACTCGATTGTTCTTCCTTCCACCGAGGAGGCTGGTCGTCCCTGCGGTCAGGCGTACGGGCCCTGACCGAGCTGGCAGGGTTGAGGCGAACCCTAGGAAGGTTCATGGGACCAGCCGAAATGGCCCCGCATTCCACAGCGACAAAAGCAGAGCGGCCACCCCTCGGTGGCCGCTCTGTGTACTTCGGTTGAGGGACTGCCCTCTCAGGGGAGAGACTGCAGATCCGCTTCCCCCCTGTATCCCCCCATCCCCTCTTCGTGGGGACGGGGGGAGCAGATGAGTCCTACATGTCGATCCAGGTGAACACCTGCACCTCGCCGCCGTGCTTGACGTGGGGGTGGTGCTCGCATGCCTTGGCTGCGGCGTCGAGGGTGTCGGCCTCGATGATCGTGTAGCCGGTGGCGGGCGTGTCACCCAGGGGACCGTCACCGATGCCGCTGGACGTCACGTTCTTGGACGCCCCAAACGGTGCGCCACCGTCGACGATGGCTTCGCCCATCTGGCCGTACCAGGCGCCCCAATCGTCCATCACCTGCTTCTGAGCCTCGGGCTCCATCTCCATGCCCATGCCGCCCGAATACACCAATACAAACTTCGCCATCGATCTCTCCTTCGCCGGTTCGACTGCATTCAGCGTACCGACCGCATTCGTCTCGTGACGGTGTGGCCCCCAATATGGATGGACACCGGACGCCGCCTTCGGCTCTGCCGAAAGGCCCGTGTTCGGCAGCTAGTGCGGCACGGTCACCCGGAACGTGGCGCCCTTGCCCGATCCCGGTGATGATGCTTCGACGTCGCCGCCATGGGCGCGTGCGAGACTTCTGGCGATGGTGAGGCCGATACCCCGTCCGGCCGTGCGGGTGGCATCGGGGATGCGGTAGAAGCGCTCGAAGATGTGCGGCAGCTGATCGGGGACGATGCCGACACCCGTGTCGATCACCTCGACGAACGAGACCGTCCCCTCAGAACCCGATCGGACGGTGACGGTCCCTCCGGCAGGTGTGTGGGTGAGAGCATTGCCCAGGAGATTCACACACACCTGGGTCATGCGATCTGGATCTGCGTGCGCCGGGGCAGGACCGAGGTCGGTGATCACCTCGACGCCTTTGTGGTCGAACTGGGGCCGCAATCGATCGACCGCATCCCCAGCCAGCTCCGCGAGATCCATCGCACGGAGTTGGAGGGGAACCGCCCCCTCCTCGGTCTGAGACAGAAGCGTGAGATCGTCGGCGAGCCGATGGACGCGCCGGGCTTCCGCTGCGACCAGCGCCAGTGTTGTGTCGTCGGCTTCCCGCACACCGTCGAGGATCGCCTCCATCGTCCCTTCGATCGTCGTCAGTGGGGACCTGAGCTCGTGCGCCACTTCGCCCATCAACCGCGTACGCCGCTGGTCGGTGGTCGCCAGTTCCTCGGCGAGCGTGTTCACGTCCTCGGCGAGTGCGGCCAGTTCGGCGTCGGTGGGCAGCGGAACCCTCTTGTCGTACTCACCTCGGGCCAGCGCTGCGGTCGCCAGGCGCACGTCATCGATCGGTCGCACCACCCGCCGAGACACCAGCACCGCCACGATCGCGGCGGCCACCACGGCAGCAGCGACCCCGGCGACAAGAGCAACATCCAGCGAGTCCGCTACCAGCTGCTCCAGTGCATCGCTGTTGGGCTGTGCTCCACCGGGCCCTCGACCCTGGCCGGAAAGCCTCAAGCGACGTTGGAACTCACCCGGCGCCACGAAACGGCTCACGATGATCAGCACCGCGGCGCCGACGCTCACCACCACCAGGTACGAGACGAGTAGTCGCGTTGAGAACCTGGGTCGGCGCTTCACGTTCGCCTCGCCACGAACTTGTATCCAACGCCCCGCACCGTGGCGATGAACCTCGGGTCCTCCACGCTGTCGCCGATCGCCTTGCGCAGGTTTCTGATGTGGACGTCGACGATCCGCTCGTCGCCGAAGAAGTCCCAGCCCCACACTCTCTCGATCAGCTGCCCGCGCGTGAACACCCGTCCCGGCGCCGATGCCAGCGCCTCGAGCAACTGGAACTCGAGGGCCGTGAGGTCGACAGCGGCTCCATCGGCGCGCACCTCGTGGGCGCCCTTGTCGATGACCAGTCGGTCGAAAGAGGAGATGTCGTCGGGTGGGTCGGCACGCCGGCTCCCGCGTCGCAGGACGGCTTTGATGCGCGCCACCAGCTCTCGCGGGCTGAAGGGCTTCGTGACGTAGTCGTCGGCACCCACTTCGAGCCCGATCACTCGGTCCGTCTCCTCGGTGCGGGCGGTCAGCAGGATCACGTAGACGTCGGACGCCTTGCGGATCTCGCGCAGCACTTCGAGACCGTCGATACCGGGAAGCCTGATGTCGAGGACGACGAGGTCGGGAACCGACCTGTCGAGTGACTCGAGCGCCGCTTCACCCGTGGCGGCCTCGGTCACATCGAAGCCCTCGTCCCGCAGGTACGACGCGACGAGGTCCCTGATGGGCTCCTCATCGTCCACTACGAGGACTTGGTTCCGGGCCACCGTCGGATGCTAGGAACCGGAACGGCCGGAGCGGGGACCTCTCCGTCCCGATCGGTCGTTGGCGTTGCCCGCATCGTCGTGTCCGGCGCCCAGCGCCTGGCCGCCTCCCCGTTCGTTCGATGCGGCCAGGATCTCCTGGTACTGATCGGTGTCCATCGTGTCTGGAGTGAACGTGGCACCAAGCGCGTCGAGTCGCGAGACGAACGCCCGCAAATGGTTCTCCGAACCGCTCTGGAGTCTGTCGTACACGGTGTCGATCGTCTCGATGCCCGAGGCGCGTGCCTGCAGATCGAGGATGTCCATCTCCTCGATGCGGGCCCCCACGGTGAGCGCCGCGACCAGGGACTCAGAGCCGGCAGCAACCATCTCGTCGTACAGCATCTGGATGGTTGGGTCCGTGAAAACGCCAGTCGGGTTGTCGCCGACGGGATCATCGATCCCGTAGCTCTCGAGTAGCTCGAAGACCTTCTCGGTGTGGGTGGTCTCGGCGCCGGCGATGTTCTCGAAGATCCTCTGGTCCCACACCTCGAACAACGCGACGTACACGTCGTGTGCGAGTTTTTCTTCTTCTCGCATGAAGACGAGGCCGACGACGTCCTCCTGGGAGAGGCCGGCGTCGATGGCTGCGGTCGAGAGCTCGCCAGGAGCGGTCTGACTCGCCGGTGCAGTAGTCGGACTCGCCGGTGCGGTAGTCGGGTTCATCCCGTCGGTTGCGTTGGTGCAGGCACCGAGGGTGAGGCCGACGCTGAGGAGTAATGCTGTCGATGTGCGATGTCTGTTGGTCATGTTGAGTGTCTCCTGAGACGCGCAGGAGATGGCGGAGGTGAAAGGAACTGAGACCCTCCGCCATCTCCTGTCAGTGGCTGGGTCAGCGAGACCCGCCGAATCCGTTGTTGGCCTGGGCACCCTGGCCGTTGGGGCCGTTGCCCTGTCCCTGGCCGGCGCCCTTCAGGCCGTTGCCTTGCCCCTGGCCGTTGGGGCCGTCACCGGAGCCGTCACATTCGGCGTCTCCGTCCATGTGCAGCTGTTGCCGCTCCTGGTTCATTGCCTTCACGCCGGTGCCGTCCGCCGTCTGGTCTCTCGCCCGATCCCGGGCCTGGTCGTGATCACAGGTCACGACGGTGTCGTCGGTGATGGCATCGCCGTCGGTGGCGAGGGCGGCGCCTGCCGGGATTGCGAGCACCAGCACGGCCGCTGCGACTGTGGTGGTCATCTTCTTCAGCATGTCAGCCTCCTTGGTTGGTCTTGTGCTGATGACCCTCATGGAACACCACCCACATCAAGCCACCAGGTGTGCCCGGATGAAGATCAGATGAAGCTGATCGGCTGTGAGGTGAGCGCCTGGATGGAGGCGGGGTTCGCTACGGAGAGTCCCGTGATCGGTTGGTGGGCGAGCGAGCTGTTTGACACGGCATTTCATCAATGAGTACGGTCCTGGGAGCGCTCCCACAGGAACGCTGTTGAGGGGTTGTGCATACCGCGAATGAACGCGGGGAGTGATCGAGGGAGGAGAACGGACATGGTCCGGAGGATTCATCGAGGGACGCGTCGATCGACCATCACGGTGCTGTCGCTGTTGTTGGTCACGTCAATGGTGGCGATCATGCCCGCCGGGCCTGCCGCACTGGCAGCGCCACCGGACGGCCCCGACGCTCTGGCTGACTTCGAGGTCGACTTCCCGGACGAGTTCTTTGCCTTCAATGGCGGATCGAGCACTGTCGCCACCTCGCGGGTCACGGTCGGCGCCGCCGACGCACTCGCCCGACCCGGTCAATCCGGGGACAACACGGTCCTGGCCCTCGACTTCTCCGTTGGGGACTTCGGTGGCCTCGGGAACTCCTATGAGATCGCCGGACCGCAGGACTGGAGCCTCACCGAAGGGTTCAGCTTCTGGTTCCATGGCACCGGCTCAGGGCTCACCTACCAGGCCGAGATCTCCGACAACCGCTCCAACCCCGCCACCGACACCTCCGAGCGGTTCGACTACGCCTTCACCGACAACGCCGCGGGGTGGCACCTGATCTCGATCCCGTGGACCGCCTTCTCACGCGCCACCGACTTCCAGCCAGGTGGAGCTCCCGATGACGGGTTCACCCTCACGGAGATCTGGGCGTGGGCCATCGTTCTGCCCCAGGGCGCCGACGTCGTCTACTTCGACGACTTCGCCCTCGACCAGATCACGGTCGATGACTTCGAAGCACCGCTCAACACGGGCGTCGATGGTGACAACGTCGACATCGGCTTCTACACCTTCCGTGACGCCGACAGCTCCGTTGCCTTCTCCCAGGCACCCCAGCCCGTGCAGGTCCCCGGTCTCCCCGATGACAACAATGTGTTGGCCATCGACCTCGACGTCGTCTCGTTCGCCGGGGTCATCCACGGCTTCGAGAACGACACCGTCGACACGTGGGTCCCTCAGGACTGGTCGAAGAGCGCCGGCATGTCGCTGTGGCTCCACGGCAACAACTCGGGCACCGACCTGTTCATCGACTTGATCGAGAACCGCAACCCCGACTCGACAACCGATGACGCCCAGCGCTGGACCGTCCCTCTCAAGGACGACTTCTCTGGCTGGCGCTACTTCGAGTTCCCCTTCAACACCTTCACGGTGAAGGGCGTCGGCAACGGCGCCCCCAGCGACGAGTTGACCCTCGAAGAGGTCCACGGCTGGGCGTTCGGGACGCTCGGTAC
>JABDIW010000226.1 GCA_013003515.1 Acidimicrobiia bacterium | reverse complement strand
GTGCGGAGCTCATCTTCAACCGCCAAGTCTCCCGCGACCTCGGACGGCCGCTGGCCGTCAACCCGGTCATCGACCCGATCGCCAGAACCGCCGAGATCCGCTTTTCTCACGACAGCCGCGGGTCGGAGTTGAAGATCGGTCAAGCCGTGAAGCTGAGACTGTTTCTCGGCGACAAGAAAGCCGCGACCGCCGTACCCGAGTCCGCCGTCATCGACGATGGAGGCCGCCCGGTCGTCTTCGTGCAGACCGGCGGCGAGTCGTTCGTACGGCGACCCGTTCAGGTTGGCGACGCAGCCGAGGGCTTCGTCCAGGTGATCGCAGGGGTTGAATCGGGGGAGAGGGTCGTCAGCCGTGGCGCCTACCTCGTACGGCTCGCCGCCATGTCCACGCAGATACCGGCCCATGGCCACGTGCACTGAGGAGCGACGATGATTGACGCATTGATTCGCTGGTCGCTCCACAACAAGTTGATTGTCCTCACCCTCGCCGTCGTTCTCCTCGCCTGGGGCGGCTGGCAGGCGGTCAGGCTCCCGGTCGACGTCTTACCGGACCTCACGGCGCCGACGGTCACCATCCTTGTCGAGGGTGGCGGAATCGCCCCGGTGGAGATGGAGTCGCTCGTCACCTTTCCGATCGAGGCCGCGCTGAACGGTGCTGCCGGCGTGCGGAGGGTTCGCTCCGTCACGGCGGTCGGTGCCGCCATCGTATGGGTCGAGTTTGACTGGGGCGAGGACATCTATCGCGCCCGGCAGACCGTCAACGAGAAGCTCAGTCTCGTTGCGGGGTCGCTTCCGGACACGGTCGAGCCGCCGGTGCTCGCCCCGGTCTCGTCGATCATGGGAGAGATCCTGTTCCTCGCGCTGCAGTCGGACAGCCACTCGATGCTTGACCTGCGCACTACCGCCGACACGGTCGTGCGTCGCCGGGTCCTGGCCGTACCCGGGGTCTCGCAGGTGACAACCATCGGCGGCGCTGAGCGTCAGTACCAAGTGCTCGTCTCGCCGGACCGCCTCGACGCCTACCGGGTCACGCTGGCGGAGCTGGAGAACGCGCTGAGAAGGGCGAACCGCAACACATCCGCCGGCTTTCGCGTTTCAGGCGGGCAGGAGTACCTGATCCTCGGAATCGGGCGGCCGGAAAGCCTCGCAGAGATCGGGGAGACCGTGGTCACTGCCCGTGAGGGGCGGCCCATCCTGGTCCGGGACCTCGGCGAGGTCGCGATCGGACCGGCGCTGCGACGCGGTGAAGGGTCGCACGACGGAGAGCCCGCGATCGTCATCGGTATCCAGAAACAGCCCGGCGCCAACACGCTCGAGCTGACCGAGCGCCTGGACGGTGTCCTCGACGAACTGCAGCGGTCGTTGCCCGCCGGGATGACGATCGAACGAAACATCTTCCGCCAGGCCGACTTCATCGAAACGGCGATTGACAACCTGACCCGTGCGCTACGCGACGGCAGCATCCTGGTCATCCTGATCGTCTTTCTGTTCCTGGCCAACATCCGCGCCGCGTCGATCACGCTGGTGGCGATGCCGCTGTCGCTGCTGGCGGCGGTGCTGGCGATGAAGCTGACCGGGGCCACGATCAACAGCATGACGCTTGGCGGTATGGCGATCGCCGTTGGTGCGATCGTGGACGACGCGATCATCGACGTCGAGAACGTCTTCCGGCGGTTGCGCGAGAACATGTCCAAGCCGGAGGCTGAGCGGCGGTCGGTGCTCGACGTCGTCTACCGCGGCAGCTGCGAGATTCGCCGCTCGATAGTCTTTGCGACCCTGGTGATCGGCCTCGTGTTCACACCGCTCTTCTTCTTGCACGGGGTCGAGGGCCGACTGCTCCGCCCGCTCGGGTTTGCCTATCTCGTCGCGCTGTTCGCATCGTTGCTGGTGGCGCTGACCGTCACGCCGGTGATGTGCGCGCTGCTGTTGCCGAAGTCGCGAGCCGTCCGGTCGGGCCACGAACCGGGCTGGATCTCTTGGCTCAAGCGGATCTATCAGCGGCAGCTCGAGTGGTGCCTGCGGGAGGGTGCGCTGTTCCTGGCCGGTGCCGCCGTCCTGCTCCTCGCCGCCTTGGGCTCGTTCTTCTTTGTAGGGCGGGCGTTTCTTCCGGAGTTCAACGAAGGAACCCTGACGATCAGCGCGGTCACGCTTCCGGGGACGAGCCTCGTAGAGTCGGACAAGCTCGGGGCGGCTGTCGAGCGATTGCTGCTCGAGATCCCCGAGGTTACGGCCACCGCACGCCGCACCGGGCGCGCCGAGCTCGACGAGCACCTGCAGGGAGTCGAGGCCGCGGAGCTCGACGTCAACCTGACCATGCACGACCGCCCGAAGAAGGAAGTGTTGGAGGAGATCCGCCGACGGCTGTCGCTCGTTCCGGGTGTCAACATCACCATCGGCCAACCGATCTCGCATCGCATCGACCACATGCTCTCGGGCACCAAGGCGAACATCGCGGTCAAGATCTTCGGGCCCGATCTAGCGATGCTGCGGGATCTGGCGACTGCCGTGGAGTCCGTGGC
>JABDIW010000225.1 GCA_013003515.1 Acidimicrobiia bacterium | reverse complement strand
CCCGCAACCAGAGTCACACCCACCGTGAGGTCGACGAGGCGATCCCATGCTCCCGTCGCCACTGCGCCGCGATAGAAGTCGGCCTCTGAGTCCGGACTGCACTTCAGCTCCCACAAGTCGCCGGCTCGGCGGAGGCCCCCTCTCACGTAGGCATCGAGCGAGTCCTGAGTCCACCGGGCGAACGCGGCTTTGCCGGCGAAGTTGGCGCGGGCTTCGTCCAACGAGGCAAACGACGGTCGGCGCCGGAGGGCTCCCTCCGTGAGCGGATGGCCCTCGACACGAATCGGCGGTCCGGGGAAGATGATCGGTTCCACAAGGATGAGGTGCTCGAACAGCCCGGGCTCGAGCAGCTCGGCGAGGACCATGGCAGCTGCCCCGGCGGAATGACCGACCCCGAGTATCGGTGTGCCGACATCGGCAGTGATGGCGAGGACATCTCGACCGAGGTCCCACCAGTCGTAGGGAGGTCCCGGATCACCCGAGTCCCCATGCGCCCGAGCATCGAAGCTCACGATCGTGCGCCGGCCGACCATCAGGTCTTGAACCGGGCCCCACACCTCTTTGCAGAAGCCCGTGGCGTGGGCGAAGAGGACGGTGCCGTCTTCGGTTCCCGGCGTGACGTCGACAGCAAGCGGTGTGCCGTCGGCGCTGTTCACCCGGTGTCGTCGATACGGAAGGTCAGGTCGTTCTCGACTCGCATGACGCCATCGAGGCGCCTGGTCAGCTCGGCAATCATCAACGACTCACGCTTCGTCCCGACCTCACCCCCGAGGGTGACGACGCCGTTGTCGACCGTCACCGCAAGCTCCTCTGGATCGATGAAGAGGACCCGGCGAATCAGGTCCTCCCGAATCTCGTCTTCGATGACCTCGTCGGGCCGTGTGTAGGCGGCGACGACATCGAGACGGGAGATGATGCCGAGCAGGATGTCGTCCTCATCGACAACGGGCAGCCTCTTGATCTCCTGAACGGCCATCATCTTGGCCGCCTCCGTCAAGGGCATGTCCTGGTTGACGGTCACGATGCCGCGGCTCATGGCATCGCCGACGGTCTCCACCGGCGTGACCTCGGCGTGCTCGTGGTCCGGGAGATCCTCACCGAGATCGCGCTGGACCTCGAGGTTGAGGAAGTCCGCCTCGGTGATCATCCCGATGACACGCCGGCCCTCATCGACCACCGGAAGGCCGGAGACCCGGTTGCGGAACATATGTCGCGCCGCTTCTTTGATGGGCGTCTCGGGCGTGACCGTGATGACGTCCACGGTCATGAGGTCGACTACTTGCATTGCTGATCCCCCTTCAGGGTCTGTCGGCCCATTCTGACATCACCGGCGCTCACAGGTCGGCAGGGATGTCACGCCGGGACGGGACGAACGAACCGACCACGGGCCTCACCCGGATGCGGGCATCGACCACCCTGATCCCGTGACCAGGTCTGGCGACCTTCACGGGGTTCATGTCCATCTCGACGATCTCGGGAAGTGCCTCGATCATGGCCGAGACCCGCAGCAGCGCATCGCGGACTGCGGCCGTGTCGCCCGGGTCACCGCCCCGATAGCCGTCCAGGAGCTTGGCGCTCTTCGGCTCGGCCATCATCTCGACGACATCGAGCTCGGTCAGAGGGTGGATGCGGAACGCAACATCACCGATCAGCTCCACATAGACACCTCCCAGGCCGAACACGATCAGCGGACCGAAGTTGGGATCCTCGGTCATGCCGATGAGAACCTCGTGGCCACCGGCAACGAACTCCTGGACCAGGACGCCCTCGGGGTCGGGAACGGCGCCCATCACCTGCTTGAAGGCCTGGCGTACTGCTTCTTCTCCCTCGACGTCGAGCACCAGGCCACCCACATCGGACTTGTGAAGTGCCGACGGCGAGATCACTTTGAGCACGGCGGCGCCCGGCATCTCGGCGGCTGCGGCAACGGCATCGTCCTCGGTGGTGACGGTGCGCGCCATCGGCAGGGAGAGCCCGAACGAAGCGAGCACCTCCTCGACCTCATCGGGCTCGAGCCAGCCCCCGTCGTCGCCGACCCGATCCATGGCCGCAGCAATGACCGACTCGGCGGCGGAAGCGTCGACGTCGGTGAACGTCGGCGCCGAAGACTCGGGTTTGGCGAGCCATTCGCCGTATCGGACGGCTGCCGCAAGGGCTCGCGCAGCAGGCTCGGGGAAGGCATACACCGGCACCGTGACGAGACCGGCCCGGAGCTCGGGTGGAGCCCCTCCGGACTGCATGAACACCGATAGGAAGGTCTTGTCCGACCCGGCCGCCCGCTCGCCTGCGGCCGAAATCGCAGTGGCGACCTCCTCGACCCCGTCAGGAGCAGCGGGGATGTGGATGGCGATGACGGTGTCCACCTCGTCCGACTTCAGCAGCTCGTCGAGACACGCCTCGTATTGCTCGGGGCCGGCTGAAGCGATCATGTCGATGGGATTGCGGACCGCGGCCTCGGGTGAGAGGTGGGCGCGGAGCCGTTCCTGGAGCTGGGGAGAGAGCTCGACGACCTCGAGGCCCTCTCCTTCCAGGGCATCGACAGCGAGGATCGCCGGGCCACCGGCGTTGGTGAGCACGGCGACCCTGCGGCCCTTCGGCACCGGCTGGTTGGCGAGCAGCGCGGTGATGTCGAACAGGCCCTCCAGGGTCGAGGTTCGGATGACACCCGATTGATTGAAGACGGCGTCGACGGCGACATCGAGCGAAGCGAGCGATCCGGTGTGACTCGAAGCCGCACGGGCTCCGGCCGAGGTCCGCCCCGACTTCAGAGCGACGACCGGCTTCTTCTTGGCCACCCTGCGGGCAATTCGGCCGAAGCGGCGCGGGTTCCCGAACGACTCCAGGTACAGGAGGATGACGTCGGTGTTCGGATCCTCTTCCCAATACAGGAGCAGATCGTTACCGG
>JABDIW010000198.1 GCA_013003515.1 Acidimicrobiia bacterium | reverse complement strand
CCATCCTCAATGTGGGCGGCGTGCTCGAGCAGTACGCCACCCCGACCGAGATCCTGAGCCGGCCCGCCAACACGTTCGTCGAGGAGTTTCTCGGCGAGGACCGGAGCCTCAAGCGCCTCTCTCTCACTCCCATCCGGTCGGTCGACCTGGCCGTAGGACCGGTCGTTGCCCCGGAAGCGACCAGGGCCCAGGTCGATTCCACGATGGCCGAGCACAACGTCGACTGGGTCGGGATCCGGGCGGGCGACAGCCTCGAAGGGTGGGTATGGGGACGGGACGTCACCGGCACCGCCGGCGACGCCGATCCGAAGGCATTCGCCGTATGGCTCACTCCCGACCACTCGCTCCGGGAGGCGCTCGACTCGGTGGTGAGCTCGCATACGGGGGTGGCCGTCGTATTCGACGGCGACGTCTACCTCGGCATGCTCAGCATCGAGCAAATCAACCGGCACCTCGTCGAATGACCCTCCCACTGGTGGCACAGGCCGGTGGCGACGGTCCCTTCGTGCGCTGGGATTGGATCTGGGGCCACCTCGACCTCGTTTGGGAGAAGGTGGTCGAGCACCTCGTGCTCACCGGCATCGCTCTCGGCGTCGGCCTTGCGATCTCGCTTCTGCTGAGCGCCGTGGTCCTTCGATGGCGCCCTTCGTACGCTCCCATCACGTGGGTGACCGGCGTCGCCTACTCGATACCCTCCCTGGCGCTGTTCGCCTTTCTCGTGCCCATCACCGGGTTCACGATCCTCACCGCCGAGATCGGGCTCGTGAGCTACACCCTCCTCATCCTCATTCGGAACATGGTCGCCGGTATCGACGGGGTGGATCCGGCCGTCAAGGAGGCCGCGCTCGGCATGGGTTACACCCGACGCCGGCTGTTCTTTCAAATCGAGCTCCCGCTGGCCCTGCCGGTGATCATTGCCGGATTGCGTATCGCAGGCGTAACCACGATCGGTCTGGTCACGGTCACCGCCCTCATCGGCCAGGGAGGAGTCGGGTACTTCATCCTGCGCGGACTCAACCGGTTCTTCTCGACCGAGATCGTGCTGGGGA
>JABDIW010000161.1 GCA_013003515.1 Acidimicrobiia bacterium | reverse complement strand
AGGTAGAGCAGGAGGTCTACGACTGGCTGGTGTCTGTCGGGCCCGCAAACGGCGGCGACTCCGTGCCCAATGATCCAGCAGAATTGATGCAGATGAATGAGGCCCGCCGCCTCGCCGTGCTCTTCGGCGCGCCGGGCGACCTGACCCGACGGACCAACCGCCGGGTCGATCTCATCGTTCATCTGAAACGACAGGGCCTCGAGCCGGTGCCGGCCACCATGGGGGTTCCGTTCCGAGGGCTCGCGGTCGATCCCGACCGGGACCACACGGTTGTCGACGACCACGGGCTCCACTGGCCGGACTACGTCATCACCAAGCCGGAGCTGATGTCGCGCGTCTTCTCACCACTGGCCCGGTTCAAGCTCTACGAGCGCGTGGACGACAACCGCGATTGGGAGATCGACTTCTCGCGGCCGCGCCCACATGTGTGGGACTACGTCTGCGATCACTATGCAGACACGCAGCACACCGGCAACTTCGACTTCATGCGGGGCGACATGTCGCATGTCCAGATGCGCCCGACGGGTGTCCCCCAGGTAGTGGATGAGTGGTACGACATCCTCGCCGCGGTCAAGGTCCACATCCAGGAGACAGCAGAGGCCACCTGGTTCGGCTACTTCGCCGAGACCTTCCTGCCTGCTCGTGACGTGTTCCAGTTCGGCGAGGAACTCGATCACCTCGAGGCGTCGCTGGCCGACGCCACTCTGGGCGATCTGCAGTCCACCGTCGTCGGGAGTCGTGACTTCCTGACACGATTCCGTCGGTACGCCGACGACCTCGCCTCCCGGCGCACTGCCCCGGCGTTCACGGTGATCACTGCGGACAAGGACGACCCACGGTTTGACGAGTTCTATCGGGCGGGCAACGAGGTGCGGATGTTCACCGCGATGTTCCTCACCGACATGCCGTCGTACACAGCGCTCGGATTCGAGATCCGCGACGTCCACGATGAGCCGGTCGAGAACGAGCGCTACACCAAGCTCTTCGTCTTCCGGGAGCACGGCGACTCGAACGTCTATCCGTCCAAGGCCCGCTTCGGCAACGAGTTCGTGTGGGGCGAGAACGGTGAGTTGTTCGAGCGCCTCACTCGCCTGCGGACGTACGCCGAGAAGGTGTTGCCCGCGATCGGTGGCGCAGTCACGGAATGGCTGATGGCGCCCGATGCCACGGCCCTGCGGGGCATTGCTGCCTGGACTCAGCGGCAGGTGGAAAGGTCACCCGGGGATGCCCAGTACGTCTTTGTCGCGAACTACGACCTGGAACGGGACTCGGGCTACTTCGGGCTCCCGGCTCTCGATCCTGCGGCCGTCCTGGTGGCCGAGTTCTCGACCGACGGACCGATCCCGGAAGACCCCGAGCCGATCCGCCACAACGGCTTCTTCCACCGGATCGAGAACCTGGAACCTGGCGAGGGTCGGGTCTACCGCGTCGCTACAGACTGACGCTGCAGCTCCCCGTTGTCAGCCGCCGCTCATCGGTGGCGTGAACCGTTGGCGGGCAACCGCTGCTGCTTCATGCACCGAGCACCCGACGACGTGGTC
>JABDIW010000154.1 GCA_013003515.1 Acidimicrobiia bacterium | reverse complement strand
ACGCTCGGGCACTCACCCGGTGAGGCTAGGCATAAGGGAAGAGTCGACAGTCAAGAGTCGATAGTCAACAGCCATCGACCATCGACCATCGACTGGGGACTAGCTCCGCCTCCGTAGTCCTCGGGCGACCAGCCCGAGGAGGCCCTGGCGTCGTACCGGCTGTTGAGGGGCCGATGGCACGCTCGGCATGGCGGGTGACGCTGGAGCCGGTGATGGCGTGCCCTGTTCGAGCTGGTCACGCAGTTCGGAGAGTCTCTCACGGAGGAATCCGGCCTCGGTCTCGGCCTTGACTGCCCGCTCCCTGGCATCGGCGAGTTGTTGGCCCGCCTCGTGGAGGTTGCCGAGCTGGTCGAGCATGCGGTCCCAGGCATCGCGGGGCACGATCATGCTCCCCGCCGGGATCTCGTTCTGGACAACCGAGGCAGCCGGCGGTGTTGCCGGGGTGGCCGCTTGGGCCTGGCGCATCTCGGCTGCCCTGTCCACAACCGAGCTCAACAGCACCAGGCGCCCGTGCTCCGATGTCTGGGCCGGGACCCGTCCACCGTCGATCCAGGCGCTCACGGTGGCCTCGGGAGACCCGATGGCGGCGGCTGCCTCGCTGATCGTCACCCACCGCGGACCGTGTGATGCTGGGGTCTCGGGGGCGTCGGGGAGATCATCGTGTGGCTCCACCGGTGGCACCGGTGGAGGTGCCGACCGACGGCCGACGCGACGTCGCAGCGCCTCCGTTTCCCACACAAATGCAGGATCCCGCTTCATATGCGCACGGTAGCTGGCGAGAGCGGTAGGGGTGCTCGCCATCTCGTAGGATGTCCCCCAGGAGGGCCGGTGCCGAGACAACGATTCGACATTCCGACAGAGACCGAGGTGCGCGACCTCGTGCGCAGCGTGGTCGACGGCATGCTCGATTCGGAGCTGCCGGCCAACGACGAGCCTGGGGTCGACGAACCAGCGGCCCACGAGCCCACCGCCGAGCTCGAAGGCTCCCCGGGGACTGCCATCGCCATCGGCGCCGACCATGGCGGGTTTCCCCTGAAGGAGAAGCTTGCATTCCGGTTGCGTGAGGCGGGTCACGATGTCATCGATTGCGGCACCGACTCCACCGAACCTGTCGACTACCCGGACATCGCCGAGGCCGTGGCCCGGCTGGTCGGGGCCGGTGACTGCTCGGCAGGGATCGTGATCGACGGCGCCGGCATCGGATCGGCGATGGCCGCCAACAAGGTCGCCGGGGTGCGCGCCGCCCTCTGCTACGACCTGTCGACGGCCCGCAACAGCCGCGAGCACAACCACGCCAACGTGTTGACGCTGGGTGCCGGGCTCATCGGAGACGGGCTCGCCTGGCAGATCGTGCAGGAGTGGCTGGCGACGCCATGGGGGCCGGGGCGCCATGCCCGGCGCGCAGCCAAGATCGACTCCATCGAGACAGCAGGAGCCCGCTGATGGACCGTGAACGGCTCATCGAAGCCGTGACCCGTGAGGTGCTTGCTGCTCTCAGTGGTGCAGTCGACTGGTGCTCGACGCCCGAGCAGGTTCGTGCGGTCGTGGCCAACGGTGCCGACCGGGTCGCCTATCACGGCGACGCCGCCGACGTCCCCCTCGATCTCGCCCGATACATAGATCACACGTTGCTGCGCCCCGATGCCACTGCCGACGAGATCGACACGTTGTGCGCCGAGGCCCGCACGTATGGGTTCGCATCGGTGTGTGTCAATCCCACGTGGGTCAAGAGATCGGTCAGCAACCTGCGGGGGAGCGGCGTTCCGGTTGCCTCGGTCATCGGGTTCCCGTTGGGAGCCACCACCGCAGATACCAAGGCGACAGAGGCCCGGCGGGCACTCCGCGAAGGAGCTCGCGAGATCGACATGGTCATCAACGTCGGTGCGCTCAAGTCCGGCCTCCACGATGTGGTTCGGGAAGACATCGCCAAGGTGTCGGACGCCTGCCACGAGTCGGGAGCCCTGAACAAGGTGATCATCGAGACCGCACTGCTCACCGACGAGGAAAAGGTCCAGGCCTGTCACCTCGCCAAACAGGCGAAAGCGGACTACGTGAAGACCAGCACCGGGTTCGGTCCTGGTGGCGCCACCGTCTACGACGTAGCGTTGATGCGGGAAACGGTTGGTCCGGACATGGGCGTGAAGGCGTCCGGGGGAGTGCGGACCAAACAAGACGTCGAGGAGATGATTGCCGCCGGGGCCACCCGTATCGGCGCCTCGGCTGGTGTCGCAATCGTGTCCGGAGACGAAGAAGGGAAGGGCGATGAGCAGCGGTATTGAACTGAGGACGTACTGCTTCCTCGACAACCTGCAGCCGCAATATGCCGCGTTCCTCGGAACCATCGCCCAGGGATTCCTCCCGCTTGCTGGTGATGCCTCGCTCTATGTGGAGGTGGCGCCGGGGATCGAGATCAACCGTCTCACCGACATCGCTCTCAAAGCCACGTCGGTCAAACCCGGTATGCAGATCGTCGAGCGCTACTACGGGATGCTCGAGATCCATTCACCCGAACAGCACGAAACCCGGGCTGCCGGCGACGCCATCCTCGAGGCGATCGAGCACACCGAAGAGGACCGCATCAAGCCTCGCATCCTGTCGAGCCAGATCATCCGCCGTATCGACGATCATCAGGCTCAGCTCATCAACCGCACCCGCCATGGTCAGATGCTCATCCCGGGCCAGACGCTCTACGTGATGGAAGTGGAGCCCGCCGCCTACGCTCCACTTGCCGCCAACGAGGCCGAGAAGGCTGCAGCGATCAACGTCCTCGAGGTGAGGGCATTCGGCTCGATGGGGCGGGTGTACCTCGGAGGCGAGGAGCGGGACATAGACGTGGGATGGCGTGCAGCCGTCGCCGCCATCGAAGGCCTCGAAGGCCGTCCGATGGACAAGTGAACAGATACGAAACAGGAAGGTAAGGAGCAGCACCATGCCGGAAGCTCTGGGCATGATCGAAAGCCGCGGTTTTGCGGCGACCGTCGAGGCCGCCGATGCCATGGTCAAAGCGGCCAAGGTCGAGCTCGTCAGCTACGAGAAGACCGGCGGCGGGTATGTGACCGCTGTCGTTCGTGGTGACGTCGCCGCCGTCAAGGCAGCCGTCGATGCCGGTGTTCGGAATGCGGAGAAGGTCGGCGAGGTCGTCGCCAGCCACATCATCGCCCGTCCGCACCTCAACATCGACCTGGTCCTCCCGCTCGGGCGGACCGAGGAGGCCCAGGCCGAACTCGGCTGAGGGAGGTCGCCATGCAACTCGGAAGGGTGGTCGGCACCCTCGTCGCCAGCCGCAAGGAACCGCGGATGGAGGGGATGAAGTTCCTCGTCGTGCGTGTCATCGACACGGACGACACCGAGACCGGTGGGTACGTGATCGCGGTCGATGTGGTCGGTGCCGGTGTCGGCGAGGTGATTCTCTATGCGTCGGGTAGTTCGGCGCGCCAGACCGAGATGACCCGTGACCGACCCTGCGACGCGGTCATCATGGCCATCGTCGACACCTGGGAGGTCGACGGTGAGGAGCAGTTCCGCAAGTGAGAGGTGCGCTGCCCGAGTCGGATATCCAGGAGATCATCGCCCGGGTGCGCGGGCGCCTGGTGTCGCACGAGGGAGAGGCTCGGCCCGCAGCTGCGATGAAGGCCGCGGCCGCCGTCGCCGACGGTGCCGTCGAGACCGGTGACGGCATCTTTCCCACGGTCGACGCCGCCGTGTCGGCAGCGATGCGTGCCTACACCTACTACCACGACATGGGCCTCGACGTCCGTCATCGAGTCGTCGAAGCGATCCGGGCTTCGATGCGAGAACACGGGGAGCGTCTCGCCTACGAGGCCCGTGAGGAGACCGGGCTCGGTCGGGCTGCGGACAAGGTCGTCAAGAACCGCCTCGTGACCGCAAAAACACCGGGCCCCGAGGACCTCGACCCTCAGGTCGTGACCGGTGACTCCGGGATGATGATCACCGAGTACGCCCCGTACGGCGTCGTCGGCGCCATCACACCGACTACGAACCCGACCTCCACCATCATCAACAACACCATCGCGATCGTGTCGGCGGGCAATGCTGCGGTGTTCAACGTCCACCCCAATGCCAAGAGGGTGTCTGCAGAGAACATCCGACTCATCAACCGCGCGATCGTGTCTGCTGGTGGGCCCGAGAATCTGGTGACCGCGGTGGGAGAGCCGACCATCGAGAGCGCCAAGGCCGTGATGGCTCACCCCGATGTCAGAGTGCTGCTGGTCACCGGCGGGCCCGGGGTCGTGAAGGAAGCTGCGGCGACTCCGAAGAAGGCGATCCTGGCGGGTCCCGGCAACCCGCCTGCAGTCGTCGATCAAACAGCCGACGTGGAGGCCGCTGGTGGCCACATCGTCGCCGGGGCATCGTTCGACAACAACGTCATCTGCACCGATGAGAAGACCACGATCGTCGTGGACACCGTCGCAGACCGGCTGGTCTCCGCCATGGTCTCGAGCGGCGCATACCGGCTCAAGGATCACGAACTGAAGCGGCTCGAGCGAGTGATCTTTCGTGAGATGGGGCCACCCTCCAAGCCCGGTGCGATCAACCCGGAGTGGATCGGCAAGGACGCCGCCCGCATCGCCGCGGCAGCCGGCATCGAGGTGGAGGACGACGTCAGGCTGCTGGTGGCCGAGGTGCCGCGAGAGCACAGTCTGGTGTGGACCGAACAAATGATGCCGGTCATGCCGGTGGTGCGGGTCACCAATGTCGATGACGCCATCTCCCTGGCGGTCCGCTCCGAGCATGGCTTCCGACACACGGCCTCGATCCACTCCACCAACGTCGAGACCATCACGCGCATGGGGCGTGCCATGAACTGTTCGATCTTCGTGGCGAACGCATCGAACTTCGCCGGTCTCGCCCACGGTGGGGAGGGATACGCGTCGTTCTCCATCGCCAGTCCCACCGGTGAGGGCCTGACCAGGCCTCGCACCTTCTCGCGTGTGCGACGGGTCACCGTTGTCGGCGCGATGCGGATCGTTTGATGGCCAATCCCGCCGTCGGGCTCCTCGAGTTCTCCTCCATCGCACGCGGCATCGTCAGCGGCGATGCCATGGTCAAACGTGCCCCGGTGGCCTCGGCGTATGCGGGGACCGTTCATCCCGGCAAATACCTCGTGCTCGTCGCCGGAGACACGGCGAGCGTCGAGGAAGCCATGGCTGCCGGACGCGAGGTCGGCGCCGGGATGGTGCTCGACGCCGTCTTCCTCGCCGACATCCACCCGGACGTGGTGACAGCCATGCTCAACGAGGCCCCGACGCGACCTGAGTCCGGTGAGGCGCTGGGCGTCGTCGAGACGTCCACCACGTCTGCCGTCATCGATGCCGCGGACGCCGGAGTGAAGGCGGCCGATGTCGCTGTCGGTCAGCTCCGGCTCTCCGACGGACTCGGTGGCAAGGGTTATGTCCTGTTTTCGGGGGTCGTCGCCGACGTGGAGGCTGCAGTGGATGCCGCCGTCGTCCGGGCAGGGTCCCAGCTCGTCGAGTCTGCCGTCATCGCTTCACTCCACGAGGAGATCGCCGACAACCTGTGGACGGCGGCCCGTTTCCTCGAGCGCATCCACACCCACGAGGTGGGGGCGTGAAGCTGGGCAAGGTCATCGGCACGGTGATCGCCACGATCAAGGCGGACGGACTCGAGGGCGTCCCGATGCTCATCGTCCAGCCGCTCGATCGTGCTCAGAAACCAACGGGGAGGCCCGTCGTCGCCGCTGATGCGGTGCGAATGGCCGGGCCGGGCGAACTGGTCTACTTCGTCGCTTCCAGGGAGGCGGCCGAGGCCCTGGACCCCCGCTTCGTCCCGGTGGACCACGCCATCGTCGGCATCGTGGATGCCGCAGAGGACCTGGCATGAAGGTCGCCAGAGTCTCGGGAACGGTGGTGTCGACCATCAACCATCCCCTGTTCGACGGTCATCAGTTGCTGATCTGCGATTACCTGGACGATTCGGGTGACGCCACGGGCGACTACGCCATCGCCGTCGACCTGGTGGGTGCCGGCGCCGGCGAGGATGTCCTCGTTCTCGATGAGGGCACCTCGGCCCGTCAGACACTGGACGTCGACACGGGCCCGATCCGGGCAGTCGTGGTCGCGATCATCGACTACTGGGAACGGGACTAGGGTTTCCCGGTCACGGAGGACATCATCGGCCGCCGAATCACCCTTTTCATCGTTGCCCTCGCGCTTGGCGCGACCGCCTGCACGCAAGGTGGCGCTTCCGCCGTGCCCTGCGACGAGCTGACCGTCACCGTCATCGAGACGGTGCAGGAGTTCGTCGACGGCCTCAACCGGCTGTCGGACGAGGACATCCCCGCCTCAGGCTTCGAGCCGCCCGGGATCGACGAGTTCCGACTGCAGATGCTCGACATCGATGAGCTGATCACGGTCTCCGAGTGTGATGCCGTCAGCATCGAAACCGCCGTCAAGGATGGCGTTGCCGCCCAGACCAATATCGCCAGGGAGTTCCTCGATGGGCTCCAGGTCACTGGCTGAGAGACTCGCCGCCGGCATCGTCATCGCCGTGCTCGCTGCTGCGTGCACAGGCACCCCCACCGAACCCGAAGACGTCGATGACTGTGCCGGTCTCGCCGCCGTCGGCGTCGAGCTCGTCGAGGGGTACCTCGACGTGGTCGAACAGCTCGATGTGCG
>JABDIW010000152.1 GCA_013003515.1 Acidimicrobiia bacterium | reverse complement strand
CGCGCAGCTGGATGCCCGTGAACGACCACCCCAGCGACAAGGCAACGTTCACGTTCTCTCTCACCGTGCCCAACGACGTGATAGCGATCGCCAATGGCACCAACACCGGCGTGATCACCGACATCGGTTCGGACACCTGGGAATGGGAGATGGACGAGCCGATGGCGCCGTACCTCGCCACCGTGATCGTCGGTGACTACGAGATCGTCACCGACGACACCGGACCGGTCCCGATCCGCAACGCCTTCCCTGCCGGGTACCGGGTTCCCGTCGACGTCGACAGCACCAACGAGATGATGGACATGTTCATCGAACTCGTCGGCCCCTACCCGTTCGACGAATACGGCATCGCCGTCGTCAGGGGTTTCGGGTTCGCTCTCGAGAACCAGACTCTGTCGGTCTTCGGTCCCGACCTGGTCTACGAGGACGTGTTGGTCCATGAATTGGCCCACCAGTGGTTTGGGAACGCGGTCACCCCCGCCGATTGGGGCGACATCTGGCTCAACGAGGGGTTCGCCACCTATGCCGAGTTCCTGTGGGCGGAGCGTCGGTTCGGCCGCGACTTCGTCGAGTCCCAGTTCCGGGGCATCCGCGATGCGATCAACGGCGACGGTTCGTTCTCGCCTCCAGGGGCCCCGCCCCGTGATGCCCTGTTCAACGGCGGCGTCTACATACGCGGCGCCATGGTGCTCCACGCTCTCCGCCTCGAGATCGGTGACGACGCCTTCTTCGAGACCCTCCAGACCTACTACGAGAGACATCGCAACAGCACCGTCCGCACCGCCGACTTCACCGCGGTCGCCGAGGAGGTCTCCGGAAGCCAACTCGGCGATCTCTTCGATGCCTGGTTGTATCAGGAGTCGATTCCCGAGTTCCCTGGCTCATGACCGTCGTCTGGCAAACCTTGTTCGTGATCGGCGCGGTCGCGGCGGCATTCTGGATCACGGGTCTCACGGCTCGCCGGATGAGCTCACGTCCCCGTTCCCCACTTCCCGAGGGCGTCGTGCTGGTTGTGGGACCCGGATGTCGGCTGTGTGACGAGGCGGAGCTGGCTCTCAGATCGACCGGAGCGCCGGTGACGATCGTCGACTTTCGCGACAAGCGCCTCGATGCTCTGCGTCTGGGAACGGTCCCTGCTGCGCTCGCCGTCACCAGTGGAGAGGTCGTGATGAGGCGAGTCGGTCGATCGGTCATCGACGACGCCGCAGAGCTGGCGAGGAGTCTCAGCCGAGAAGGGTGACCTGGTTGGTCAACAGCTCCTCGTTGGGCACGTTGACCACCTCGTCGCCAACGGTGATCGACGTCGTGGCGAGCTTGATCTCGGTGATCGTCCCTTCGAGGTCACCAAACCGAACCCGTTGCCCGGCCTCGTAGGTGTTCTGGACGTGACGCCCGGCGGCGATTTGTCTCGCAATCGGCCTGGCGCCGAGCCCGATGGCGAACGCCAGCGTCAGGGCGGTCCCAAAGGTGAAGGCAGCCACCAGGACCAGGATGATGTCGGTCGAGATCCCGAGCTGCTGGAGGGCGATGATGACGCCGATCGCCAGCACCGCGGACGCCACGACGAGACGGCCCCGGACGGCCATGACATCAGACACGGACCGCAGCGCGGTCTCGACGAAGAGCCCGAGAATGCGACCCAGGGCCCTGGCGATGATCACGATGATGACGGCGATGACGATGCGGGGAATCGAGCTGATGGACGAGTCCATCAGGGTTTGGGCCTGATCGGGGTCGATGACGACCAGCAGCGTGACGACGAGCACCGTCAGCACCAGCACAGGGATCAGCTGTTTGACCAGCTCCTGGATCTGACCGGGAAGCCTCCCGGCAATCATCCTGCCAACGAACCAGATGACGATGGCGATGCCACCGCCTGCCAGAACAGGAACGAGCACCCGCTCGACGAAACCTTCCAAAACGACCTCCGGTTGCGAACGTGCCGAGAATAGCCCCGAGACGGCCTGCTCCCAGGAGGTGGGATCCCCAGGCTCGGGCGATGTGTATCTTCAACCGATGGACCGACCCAGCTTCATCGTCGAGCCGCTGGCCGGCTACCCGGGGCAGATCGCCGAGGCTCTGTGGCAGCTGGAAGACACGCGGACCCGCACCCTCGACCAGCTGGGGTCGATCGACCCGGGGATGGTCGACGTCGCACCGGCGGGGAGCACCAACACGATCGGGGCCCTGCTCTATCACATCGCCGCCATCGAGCTCGACTGGCTGTACACCGAGATCCTCGAAAGCGACGACTACCCGCCAGACATCGCGGCCCTCTTCCCCGACGACGTTCGTGATGACGAAGGTGCGCTGGTCCGTGCCGCCGGCGAGCCGATCGAGAGCCACCTCGGGCGCCTGGCCGTCGTCCGCTCCCACTTCCTCCAGAAGATGCAGGACATCGACCAATCCGAATACACCCGGGTCCGCTCGCTCGAGAGTTACGACGTCACGCCGGCCTGGGCGATCCATCATCTGTGCCAGCACGAAGCTGAACATCGCGGCCAGATGACCGAGCTGGCGACTCGGCTCTCTTCGACCTGAACCCACCGACCCGACAAAAGAAAACGGGCCGGCGAGGAAGGAGACCGTGAGGGGGGACAAACGGAACTTCTTCGCCGGCCCGTGACCTTGGCAGAGGGAGGGGGTCCCCCGCCGTTAGTCTTTCGACCGCAGGTAGGACACGCCGTCCGAAGAGAAGTTCCGCGAATTCCCCGGATTTCTCTCGACGGTTTTCTTGGGAACCTCTGGGGCGTTCATGGGTCTAACCATCAGATCAGCCGACTACCCGGCATTGAGCGACTCCGATCTCGTCGAGATGGCCCCCGACGATCTCGAGGCGTTCGGTGAGCTGGTGAGGAGGCACCAGGACTTCGTGTTTGGAGCGGCCATGCGCATCGTGCGGAACCCAGTGATGGCACAGGATGTCGCTCAGGACGCCTTCATCCGTGCCTACAAGGCGTTGCCCGAGTTCCGCGGAGACGCCCAGTTCCGTTCCTGGGTCTACCGCATCGCCTCCAACCTGGCGCTCAACACCGTTCAGCGGAACCGGGAGAAGCCAACCGACCTGATACCTGATGCGGGAACTCCGGCCTCGCGGGGTCCCGCCCACCAGACCGAGATGGCCGAGCTCCGGGGAGCCATCGAGAACGCCGTAGATGAGCTCTCCGACGAGCTCCGTGTGCCCCTCGTGCTTCGTGAGTTCGGCGGCCTCTCGTATCAGGAGATCGCTGACGAGACCGGGCTACCCCTCAACACGGTCCGCACCCGGATCCTTCGGGGACGCCGCGCGCTGGCCGAGAAACTGGAGGAGTGGCGATGACCGCGTTCAGCTACGACGACCTCCTCGGCTTCGTCCGCGGTCTCGATGCCGACGACCTCACGACCGTCGATGCCCGCAGGGTGCCTGGTGCTGTCTCGGAGGCGTGGGCCGAAGACCTCCACACCGATCTGTCGGAGGGCGTGCTCAGGATCCTGAAGATGGAGCGGTTCCTGGCGGACGTCGCCCGCACCGGCGCCGATCTCATGGGGCGCTTTGGCAGCGCCGCCATCACCTACGCCTCCGATGCCGAGCAGAGCCGCGTCGAGCGTCTCGCTGAAGACGACGAAGACGAGACCTAGGCCGAGGGCCTGAGATCCGGCGCCGCCTCGAGCGGACCGATCCCGGCACCCCACAACTCATCGGCGAGGGAGAACGCCGCCGCGATTCGCGGCGCGAGCGGTGGCCCGATGGGAGCACCGCCCGGCTCGAACTGGACGCTGATCGACCGCCCTGCTGCAGCCGGACCCATCGCCATCGCCGCATGGCGGGTGTCGGCATCTTCGGTCACCGCGGGCACCCCGCCGTCGTCGAACACGACGCTGACCTCCACGTTGTCCTCATACGGCTCGAAGACGACCGCACGCGCGAAGGCCCGTCGGTCCGACTCGCTTGCAGCCATCAGCAGGTCCTCCAGCTCATGGGGTCGATAGTCGAACGGATCTCCGTGAGTCACCGACCTGTGCAGTGAGCCCATCGGGACATCGGCCGCCCGAGCCACCGGTGCCAGACCAACCCCCATACGAGGATTGAGCTCCGTGGGAAGGAACCCCACGTCGGTCACGACTCCGTCGATGGTGACGACACCCCGATAGCCGAGCGACTCATGGAGATGAGCAGCGGTGCGGCGGGCAACGTCGCGCATGTACTCGGCGTCGTCGGGTCGTGGCTCCCAGAAGTTGGCCACGCTTGCGTACTTGAGCTCACTCGACCCAGGGACCCGGAACACGATCATCTCGTTGGGACGGAACGCGATTACCTCGCCGTCGGGGAACGCCATCCCGTGGATCGAACACGGGATTCCATCGAGAAAGGGCATCACCCGGATCCGGTCCGCGCAGGTGCTGAAGAAGCCGAGCGCCTCGCCCACATCGTTCGGGTGTCTGACCCAGCGAAGGAACTCGCCGCCACCGTGCCAGCCGTCCCGGTTGTCGGCCACCCACACCGTCCCCATCCCCCGGTCGAGCCTGGACGCCGCCTCGAGTGCCGCACCCTCATCGACACTCACGATGTCCGACGCCGCGCGGGTGATGCCGATCTCATCCCACAATGCGTCGACCGTCATCTTGTCTTCGAGAGCCGCCCACTCCACCGGTCGCGCCCCGTACTGGGGCCGCCCTGCGACGGGGAGGTCGGTGTCGAGCCAGAACCCGAGGGCGACGGCCTCCCGGTCGGGGTCCCATCGGTCGATCTTGGCAACGACATCGTCGGGGAGATCGTGGATCGCATCGAAGAACGCCCGGATCGCTTCGAGCATCGTGCCCCCCGACGTGTCGAGCATGGCGAAGCGCTCGGGATCGAACTCCGGGATCTCGCCGGTGCCGGGACTGCCCCCGAGGACGAATGGTGGCTGGGCACCCCACTCAGCAAGGACGTCGAGGAGGGGGCCGCTCCCGGCCAGCACCTCGAGGGGAACGATGAACTTCACGCCCTCGTAGGCGGGTCGCAGCAGCTGCTCGTAGTAGGCGGCATCCACGGACATGAGTGAACGGTACCGATGCGAAACGCGTCCGCTACGGGAAGTCGAACTCTCCCGCCTCGATCGGGAACGGGAGCCAATTCGTCGCCGGTGGCAGCGGACAGGAGAAGTCCGGGTCGTAGGCGCAGTACGGATTGATGGCTCGGTTGAAGTCGACCGTGTACTCGCCGGTTTCAGTTGGCGTCACCGGCACGTAGCGGCCGCCGCCGTAGGTGTGGGAGCCCGAGGTGGCGTCACGGAAGGGGATGAACAGCTCCCCTTCCTCACCGTGGAGCACCTGAAGGG
Source organism: Acidimicrobiia bacterium (assembly GCA_013003515.1). Lineage (GTDB taxonomy): Bacteria > Actinomycetota > Acidimicrobiia > Spongiisociales > UBA5794 > JABDIW01. The sequence goes on along the minus strand of JABDIW010000152.1, from coordinate 2,872 downwards.
TCACTGACCCTTGTTCGAACGGGACAGCGACGTGGCCCGCAGCCCGGTAGGTCGACACGCTGCCGGTGGACGCCTCGATGGCGACGTCAGTCTCCTCCACGATCAGCGTGACCGTGAAGGCCAATGCCTCGTTTGGGGCGAAGTGCCGGAGGCCCCTGAACCCTTCCTGGTCCTCCTCGGTGAGCGGCGAGGCATAGTGCCCGGCGAAGAACTGGTCGCGCTCGGCACGCCATCGGTCCAGATCCTCGAGGTAGGCGGCGTCCGTCACGGACCTCACCCAAGCTCTGAAGCTCCCGACACGCAACCCGGCGGTTTCAGCCGCCCGGCTGGTACCAGTGTTCGACGTTCCAGGTGAAGCTGCTCCACGGGTTGTACTCGATTCCGGCGACACGCTCTGGCCAGTAGGCAACGGCGTCGATGCGGGGATACAACGGGATGATGACCACCTGGTCGGCGAGGATCTGCTCGGCCTCACGCAGGAGCTCCCGGATCTCCTCCTCGTCCACCGTCGTCCTGACGAGGTCCACGATCTCGGCAAACCGCTCCGAGTGCTCATCGATCAGCGTTGACGGACCCTGGTTGGGATCGAGCTGAAATTCATCCACCGAGTAGAACACATCCGACAGCGGGGCATCGGTCACGGCCGGCGTGCCCCACCGGTAATAGTTCCGGCCATCCGGAGGTGGGCTTTCGGGATCGAACCAGTCGAGGGCCAACACCATCGCTGCCAGCCCCGGGCTCCCTACCCACGCCCACGACGCAGTGTCCCAGTCCCCCTTTTCGATCATTGCTCCACTAAGACGCTGCGAGCCATCGAATTCCAGTTCGACGCCGATACCGACCTCAGTCAGCATCTCCTCGAACCGATCGGCTTGCCACGGTCGCATGATCGACCCTGTTACTGAGAACACGGTCGCGGGAGGATCGGCGTCACAGTCCCTGTCCAAGTCGGCGCACAGCTCCGCAAGCAGCTCGCGTGAGCGATCCGGGTCGTAGTCGTACTGCGCCCACCCATCTGTGGAAACACTCGGAGTGGACACCTCCCAGAGCGAGTCGAGTGCTCGGGAATACTGGCCATACCACTCGTCAACCAGCCACTTCCGATCGATGGCGTGTGCCACCGCCTGACGGAAGAGCAAGTGGCGATTGAGCGAGTCTGGGTTGCGGTTGTTGACACCGAAGTTGAAGTTGAAGTGCTCCCAAAGCGGACTGCCGAGGCCGGAATCGATGGTGGCGCCAGCGGCCTCAAGGGACTCGATCTCATCGTCGACTGGGTAGGGCTGCATGACATCGATCTCCTCGTTCAGGAAGAGATATCGCTGATGATGCTCGATACCCTCCATCTCCTCGATGGTGTGGAACTCGAGCTGATCGAGATAGGGCAACTGGTCTCCCTCAGCACCGATCTTCCAATAGCGGTCGTTTCTGACGAGGGTCAGGATCCCGGCGTCGCGATCCCAGCTGTCGAACACGAACGGACCCGCCGATACCCAGGGCACGTCGTTCCAGTCGTTCAGGAAGTCGGTGCCCTCCACCTGGTGGCGGGGCACGATCGTGGAGAGCATCATCTCGAACCCGAGCGTCGGCTCGGTGAGCGTGACCTCGAAGGTCTTGCGACCAGCCGCCATCGAGTCGCCATCCACCAGATCGAGCGCCGCCCCCCATACATCGTCGGCGTGATCGAGCAGAACGGTCACCGTGAAGGCGAAGTCATCGCCCGAGACCGGAACCCCGTCGGCCCACACCGCCTCCTCGCGAATCGCGTAGCGGACGGTCATCGTCCCGTCCTCGTTGACGACCACTCCCCCGTTACCGACAGTCGGTAACTCCGTCACCAAATCAGGGATCAGCTCCTGCGTGGATGCATCTATGTCGTAGACGCCGGCATGGATCGCCTGAGAGATCTGCCTCAAGTGAGACACGTACGGATTGAGTGAGGAAGGCGCGTCGTACTCGTCGATCCCAACCACGACCCGACCCCCGTACACCGGCCCAGTCACTGCGATCGTGGTCGTCGTGGAGGCCGTCGTGGCCGCTACCACCGGTGTGGTCGTGGTGCTGGTCGGAAGCGTTTCCGTCCCGGGAGAGGTGATCACCGTCGTCGGGGAGTCGGCCGTCGACGAACCGTCGGAGCACGCCGCGGCCAGCACGAGGAACCCGACGATGAGAGGGACAACGGTTCGCCTCACAGGCCTCCTCCCGACCTGACCACAGTCTGGTGCGTCTCGACGTGTCCGGATAGTGGACCATCGGTGCCCAACCAGGGCCGGATGGACCATCGGAGGAACGTGTAGTTCGGGTAGCGTCGCGCCGATGCTGATTGCCGTCCGTCGCGAGAACACACCGGGAGAGAACCGCGTCGCCGCCACCCCTCAGACTGTGGAGGCGTTCATCGGTCGCGGATGCGAGGTCGTCGTCGAACCGTCTGCGGGTACCGCGGCGGGAATCCCCGATTCTGCGTTCGTCGATGCCGGGGCTCGCGTCTCGGGGGAGATCGGTGACGCCGACCTCCTGCTCATCGTTGGACCACCCGGACCCGATCTGCTCACCGGTCTTCGCGATGGAATGGCGGTCGCCGGGTTCCTCAACCCTCTCGGCAACCCCGAGCTGATCGACACCATGGCCCGTCGCAACATCACTGCCATTGCGGTCGAGACGATTCCCCGCACGACGTTGGCCCAGTCGATGGACGCCCTGTCGTCCCAGGCGACGGCTGCGGGATATGCGGCCGTGCTGCTCGCTGCGTCAACCACACCCCGCTTCTTCCCGATGCTGGTCACAGCGGCGGGCACGGTCCCTCCCGCCATGGTCCTGATCCTCTGCGTCGGGGTCGCCGGCCTGCAGGCGATCGCCACCGCACGCAGGCTGGGGG
>JABDIW010000138.1 GCA_013003515.1 Acidimicrobiia bacterium | reverse complement strand
TCTTCATGCTGTACACCGGGTCCGAGCTCGCCGCCGGCCAGTGGGCGTTCAGTCTCCTCACCGAATCGAGGGACATCGGGGACACGGCTGCGGGGTTCGTGGTATCGCTCTACTGGGGCGGGCTGACCGTGGGGAGGCTCGGGTACGGCACGGTGGGGGACCGTTTCCCGCCACGCTCGATGTTGTACGGAGCGTTTGTGGTCGCCGCGTCGGGGATGGCGATCGTGTGGGGGGCACAGACACTGACGCTGTCGATTGTGGGGTTCGTCATCGCGGGCTTGGGGATGGCAGGCATCTTCCCGCTACTGGTGTTGTTGACGCCGCACAGGATCGGCAGGGACGTGGCTGGCGAGATCATGGGGCTCCAGTTCACAGCAGCCGCCCTCGGCGGTGTCTCCGTTCCGTGGATCGTGGGCATCGTTGCCGAGCGAACGACGCTGGAGGTGATCCCCGGGATCCTGGTCGGGACGATCCTGCTCGCCGCGGTACTCAACCTGGCCGTGTCCCGTCGCACCCCGACGTCCTAGAGCAGCCAGGGCTCCCGATCGACGACCACGGCGTCCTTGCGGATGAACCACTCGGTGCCGAACGCGGCCAAGAAAGCCTCCGGGCCGAGTTGCATGAACCACGAGTCGGGCGGGATCTGAGACGCGTGGGCGGCCATTGCCCGGCGCTTGACATCGAGCACCCCGGACACGTCGACGGCCGTGGTGATCACCGCATCGGGCGACCCCAGCGTCTCGACGTCGGGCCCGTCGTCCCGGTCCGCCTCGCTCATCATCTCGCGGATGCGGTCCCGGTTCATGGTGGCCTCGAACAGCCTGAGTCCCGGGACGAGCTCGGCCGCACGGTGCCCAACGCGGTGCACCTGGATGTGGTCGGGATGCCCGTAGCCGCCGTTCTCGTCGTACATCGTCAGCACGTCGGCGTTCTCTTCGCGCAACAGGCGGACGAGGTGGTCGGCCGCATCGTGGACCGGAGCCGTCCAGAACGAGCCCTCGTGCTCGTTCGTCGGTTCGCCCATCATCCCCGAGTCGCGATAGGGCAGGAACTCGACGCGGTGGGTTCCGATGATCTCGGCTGCGAGGTGTACCTCGGCGACCCGCCGGGCGGCCAGCTCCTCGTCCGGATGCAGGAAGCCATCGGGCACCTCACCGTGCTCGCCGCGGGTTGCCACCACGAGGACGACCCGATGCCCGTCCTGCACGGCCCGGTGCATCGTCCCGCCGGTGGCGATGGCCTCGTCATCGGGGTGAGCATGGAAGAAGACCAGTGTTGCCATGATCGGCAACATACCGCCCGTCGCTAACGTTTGGGACATGACGTACTCGCCTCCCCTGCGCGACATGCGCTTCGCTCTCACCCATACCGCAGACCTCGCCGGTCTCACGTCGCTCGATGCCTTCTCCCACGTCGATGAAGACACCGTCTTCGGCGCACTCGACGAGGCCGGGCGCATGGTCTCGGAGGTGATCGCGCCTACGAACCGGGACGGCGACACCATCGGAAGCACCCTCGTGGATGGAGCAGTGGTCACTCCGGACTCGTTCAAGAAGGCCTATGGCGAGCTGGTCGCCGGAGGCTGGGCCGGGGTGAAGTTCCCGGCCGAGTGGGGAGGCTTCGGGTTCCCGCGTGTCGTGGGGACGGCGCTGATGGAGATGATCACCACCGCCAACATGGCGTTCTCGCTCTGCCCCATGCTCACGCACTCGGCAGTCGAGGCCCTGCTGGCTCATGGCAGCGACGAACACAAAGCCGTGTATCTCGAGAAGCTCGTGACCGGTGAATGGGCCGGGACGATGCACCTCACCGAAGCCCAGGCAGGTTCGGACGTCGGCGCTCTGACGTCGAAGGCGGTTCCCGCCGGCGACGGCACCTGGCGCGTCACCGGGCAGAAGATCTTCATCACCTTCGGCGACCACGACCTCACGCCGAACATCATCCACTTCGTGCTGGCCCGCACCCCCGACTCGCCACCGGGGACCAAAGGGATCTCGTTGTTCCTCGTGCCGAAGTTCCTCGTGGACGACGACGGCACCATCGGTGAGCCCAACGACGTCACGACCGTCTCCACCGAACACAAGCTCGGCATCCACGGCAGCCCGACATGCGTCATGTCGTTCGGCGATTCGGGCGAGGGTGCCGTCGGGTATCTGGTGGGGGAGGAGAACGGCGGGATGCGGGCCATGTTCACCATGATGAATGACGCCCGGGTGGCCGTCGGGCTCCAGGGTCTCGCCATCTCCGAGCGGTCCTATCAACAGGCCGTGACCTATGCCGAGGAGCGACGTCAGGGACGCGCCGTCGGTGCCGACCCCACCGAGTCTTCCCCGATCGTCGATCACCCCGACGTGCGGCGAATGCTGATGACCATGAAGTCGACGATCGAGGCGATGCGAGCCCTCATCTACCTCAACGCCGCCTCGATCGATCGGGCTCACAGCGGTTCGTCGGACGCCGAGCAAGCCCGGGGGAGCCGCCTCGCCGATCTGCTCACCCCGATCAGCAAGGGCTGGGGCACCGACATGGGCGTCGAGCTGACGTCGATCGGCATCCAGATCCACGGTGGGATGGGGTACGTCGAGGAGACCGGCAGCCCCCAGCACTTCCGCGACGCCCGGATCGCCCCCATCTACGAAGGCACCAACGGCATCCAGGCGATCGATCTGGTGATGCGCAAACTGCCGATGGACGGTGGCGACTTCGTGCGGGGCTTCATCGACGAACTCCACGACGTTGCCCGCGAGCTCGACGACCAGGGCATGGAAGAGATCGGCCGGCCTCTGGCAGCCGGTCTCGTAGCCCTGCGAGAGGCAGTCGATTGGCTGCTCGCCTGTGACGACGTCAACGATCGGCTGGCCGCAGCCAGCCCCTTCCTCCGAATGGCCGGCGTCGTGATCGGCGGAGCCCTCCTCGGTCAGCAGGCGCTGGCTGCCGCCGCAGCCGGCGACTCGGCCAAGGTGGCGACCGCCCGCTTCTTCGCCCGGCAGGTGGTGCCGACCGTGGGAGGACTGATACCGGCTGTCACTGCGGGTGCCGGTGATCTGTTCGCCATCGATCCGACCGATCTCGGAGGCTGACGTGGAGACCACAGCCAAGGCCGCAGCCTTCTTCGACCTGGACAGGACCCTGATCTCGGGATCGTCCCTGTACGTGTTCGGGATGGCGGCATGGCGCAATGACATGGTCGAGACCCGTCAGGTTCTCAAGGACCTCACCGACGCCGTCGTGTTCCGGTTCGCAGGTGCGTCGGACGAGAAGACCGAGGCCATCAAGAACCGTGTGCTCGACGCCATCGCCGGTGTCGCGGTTGCGGACTTGAAGGGCCTGGGAGGCGACATCCTCCCCAAGCTCCTGGAGTCGGTGCGTCTCGAGTCGCAGGGCCTCCTCGACCTCCACCACCAGGCGGGTCGAGACACCTACATCGTCTCGGCGTCTCCCATCGAGATCGTCGAGGGTCTTGCCGAGGCGCTTGGTATGACCGGTGCCATCGGAACGGTCGCCGAGATCGTCGATGGGCGGTACACGGGGCTTCTCGCTGAGCCGTTCTGTTACGGCCAGGGAAAGGCCGATGCCATCTCCAAGCTCGCTTCGGCTCGCGAGTACGACCTCCGCCTCAGCTACGCATACACCGACTCGATGGGCGACCTGCCGATGCTCGAGATCGTTGGTCATCCGGTGGCGGTGAATCCCGATCGCGCCCTCGAGTCATTGGCATATCACCAGGGTTGGCCTGTCGTGGAGTTCTCCAGGAAGCGCAAAGAAGTCGTGGCTCGAACGACGGCAGCGGCTGGGGCGCTCGCGCTCGCCGGCACCACGTATGCGCTGGGTCGTCGCCACGGCAGGCTGTTGAGCGGGTGAAGGACTAGTCACCTGGCGCCGATAGAGCTTGGATGCGACCGGATTCTCGTTCGGGTCAACGCCGAACCTCGACTACCCTGAGGCGCCGAATGTCTCGACCCCGGGCGGCGCGCGCCCTCATCCTTGCTGGTCTCATCGGAGCCTCGCTGCTCCTCCCGACAACCGTCGGAGCGCAGTCGCGCGACGAGGTCGATCGCACCGATCAGGTTCGCGATGACGCCCTCGGTCGCCTCATCGCCGCCAACGACGCCCTGGACTCGGCCCTCGAGGAATTCCACGAAGTTCATGCCGAGCTCGAGGACCTCATCTGGCGCACCGCCACCCTCGAGGAGCGCATTCGCGAGCGTGAGGGCGAGACGTCGGAGATGCGGAACACCGCCCGAACTCTGATCCTCGAGGCCTACATGTCCGGCGGCGGCGACCTCTTCTCGGTCGCTCTGGAAGCCGGCTCCATCCAGGACGTGATCACGTCGCAGGATCTCATCGACCGGGCCACGCGATTCGAGGTCTCCTCTCTCGACACACTCGAGGCGACACGACGCGAGATGGATCGTCTCAAGACCGACCTCCAGGAGGACCAGGTCCACGTCGCTGAGCTTCAGGCTCAGGCAGAAGGCCTCGTAACCAGGATGGACGAGCTGCAGCGGGACGCGGCCATTGCGTTCGACGAGGCCGACGAGGAGGCCAAAGCAGCCCTCCGTGCGTACAACGAGGAGAAGCGACGCCAGGAGGCCCTCGAACTGGCGCGACGTCAGGGTGCGGCGGCAGGCGTGAGTAACTCGGTGACCCCCGGCTTCGTCTGCCCGGCGCCCGGGTCACGGTTCATCAACGACTGGGGCTTCCCCCGATCCGGCGGACGCAAGCACAAGGGCACCGACATGATGGCCCCCCGCGGCAACCACGTGGTCGCCGTCGGAGACGGCACGGTTCGCCTCAAGACGAACAGCCTCGGTGGCACCGTTGCGTTCCTCAAAGCCGACCACGGCGTCACCTACTACTACGCCCACCTCGACGGCTACGCGGCCGGTCTGTCGACCGGCGATCGAGTGAGTGCCGGACAGCTCATCGGCTACGTCGGGGACAGCGGAAACGCCCTGGGTGGTGCCACCCATCTCCACTTCGAGGTCCACCCCGGCGGTGGCGCTGCCGTCAACCCCTATCCGACGCTGTCGGCGGCTTGCTAGCTTCCCGTCAATGACTGAACGCCGCCGTCGCATCGACATCGTTTCCTCGCCCGAGTTCGTGGACGAACTCGCCGACATCACCCTGGACGAGTTGCGTGAGCGCCGCGCCCTGTGTGATGAGCTCGACACCGAGCTGTCCTACTACCGGCGGCTGCTTCATGGCCGGATGGACTTGCTCGGCTTCGAGTTGAGGCGTCGGTCGGGCGAAGAGGCGCGAAGCTTGATCGAGGCCCTGCCCGAGATCCTCGCCGGCTCCGAGACTGCCGGTGCCGGGAGTACCGGTCGTGCGATTCCCGTCGAGATACCGGATGTTCCGTCTACGGGTAAGCGCTCGGTCGACCGCGTGCTGGTCGACGACTTCCTGGCCCATCTTCCGACCATCGACGACGACGAGCTCGAGACCATTCAGGTCGACCTCACCGAAGCCGAGCGTGAGGTCTCCGACCAGCGGCGGGCCGTGTACGAGGCCTACGAGAAGATCCAGTCGGAGCTCACCAACCGTTACCGGCAGGGCATCGACAACATCGACGAGCTGCTCGCCGGGTCCTGAGCGATGCTTGCCAGGTCGACCAGGTCTGGCCTGGTCGAATCAGAGCACACCGGGGCGGTGGCCGTTGTCGCACTCGACGGCGGGGTGCCTGCCGTCACCGCCTCCCATGGCGACATCGACAGGCCGTTCTTCTTCCGGTCGGCCATCAAGCCGGTCCAGGCGGCTGTCAGCCAGCGGCTGGGAGCCGATCTGGTACCCGAGCGACTGGCGTTTGCGTCTGCGAGCCACAGCGGACACCCGATTCACATCGCGTATGCGAAGGCGATGTTGGCCGAGGTGGGACTCGACGAGTCGGCTCTGGAGTGCCCGCCGCTCCGCCCGCTGCGGCCCGAGGCCGACGCACTGTGGCGGGACCGTGGCGTCCGGCGACCGCTGCCGGTTCTCCACAACTGCTCCGGTAAGCACGCGGCGATGCTGCGGGCGTGCGTCGCCCAGGGATGGCCGCTGGCCGGCTACTCGCATCCGGACCATCCGTTGCAGCAGGCCATGACCGAGGAGATGGCGCTCGTGGCCGGCACCGACGTCGGCCCGGTGGGTGTCGATGGATGTGGTGTGCCTTCATTCCGAGGCTCGGCCGTGACGCTGGCCACGATCTTCGCCCGGGTCAGCTCTCTTCCCGAGTACGCCGAGGTGGCTGCGGCCGTCACCCGGTACCCGTCTCTCGTGGCGGGGAATCTGCGTGGTGACGGCAAGCTGGCAGCGTGGATCAATGGGCCCATGAAGGTCGGCGCCCAGGCGTGCTTCGGTGCCGGTGTGCGCGGTACCGGGATCGGTGTCAAGGCGTTCTCCGGCGTCGGCGAGGCAGCCGTCGTCGCCATGGTCGAGGCATTCGATCAGCTGGGTCTCCTGTCCGACGCCGCTCGCTCGGGCCTCGCAGCGACAGCCCGACCGGTCGTTCTCGGTGGAGGCCGTCCAGTTGGGGAGATGGAGCCCGGATACACCCTGGAGCGGACCGGGTGAGGCTCCACACCGACCTCAGATCCCCGAGCCTCGAACTCGAGCCGGTGGCACCGTTCGTCGGCCCCTTTGCCGGAGGCCGCTTTGTGCGCGCCTGGTGGCAGTGCTTTGGGGTCGGTGAGGAGCTCCAGGTGGTGGAGTCAGACGACGCGGCCATGGTGGTCGTCACGGACGACGCCCTGGTTCGTTTTGCCGGTGCTGCCCACCTCACCGACTATCACTCGCCCCTTGGCGCCGGAGCCGTCGACCTGGTGCGTGAGTTCGCCGAATCCCTGGAGCGGGGAACACGGCTGGTGTTCGACTCGCTCCCCGGTGAGGCTGCCGACGTCGTCGCCAAAGGCCTCGCCGATGCCGGGCTGACACCCGAACGGGAGGATCACGAGATCGCCGCTGTTC
>JABDIW010000110.1 GCA_013003515.1 Acidimicrobiia bacterium | reverse complement strand
GTGGTCATTCCCGACCAGCGATGGACCTGACGAGTCGCAGACGGTGACTATCACCGCCACCGACTCCGACGGTGCTGCGACCACCACCACTTTCGAGCTGGTAGTCAATAACGTGGCACCAACCGTGAACCAAGACACGGCGACCACGGACGAGGAGGCACAACTGGTCGTTGCAGCCCCCGGAGTGCTCGACAACGACACGGATCCGGGGACCGATGACCTGACCGTCACCGTCGTCAATATCGGGGCGACGATCGGCACAGCCACAGTGGGAGCCGACGGCAGCTTCACCTACGACCCGGCCGGCCAGTTCGAGTATCTGGCCGTTGGCGAGTTCACGGAGGACACGTTTGCATACCGCGTGTCCGACTCCGATGGTGCTCCTTCCGACTGGGCAACCGTCACCATCACGGTCAACGGAGTCAACGACGCCCCGACCGCGGAGTCGGACATCGCGACAACTGACGAGGACACATCGGTCGTCGTCGAAGTGCTCGACAACGACACCGACCAGGATGCTTCAGACATTCTCGTTGTCAGCGCTGTCGACACGACCGGGACCAGAGGCACCGTCACCAACAACGGCGGGACGGTGACCTACGACCCGAACGGCCAGTTCGAGCACCTCGACATCGGCGATGCCGAAGCCGACACCTTCAGCTACACCGTCTCCGACGGCAACGGGGGCAGCTCGACTGCCACGGTGACGGTCACCATCACCGGCGTCAATGACGCACCGACACTGAGCGTGACGCCCACGACGCAGACCGTCCAGTACTCCGATGCCGCCACGGTGAACATCTCGGCCGACGACGTCGACGACTCATCGCTGACGGTGTCGACGAGCTTCACCTACAACGGTGGAGCGGCTCAGAGCGGACTGCCGACAGGGCTCGCTCCGGTTGCTGGCAACTGCGCCGTGCCCACCGGAGTTCCGCCCTGCACGTGGAGCATCGACGGTGAGATGCTGACAGCGCCCGGCGAGTACGTCATCACGGTTGTCGTCGACGACGGGACCGTTGCGACGTCGGCGCAGTCAACTGTCATGGTCACCACGGAGGATGCTCGCTCGTTCTACGTGGGGCCGCTGTTCGTCTCAACGTCTTCGGTCGATGACAACGACGCCGTCATCGAGCTGCGGGCGACGATCCAGGACATCACGGCTGCCAGCGATGATCCGGCAACCGACGCCTGGCCTGGCGATATTCGCAATGCCACGGTGACCTTCACCGATGAGTCGGGCACCGTGTTGTGTGCGGCGCCTGTCGACCTGGTGATCGCCGGCGACACCAGTGTGGGCACCGCCGCCTGCGACTGGGTGGCCGACATCGGCAACAACGACGCCTACGAATTCGAGGTGAGGGTGGTTGTCGACGGCTGGTATGTGGATACCACCGACACCGAGGTGGTCATCGTGGTGGCCCGGCCGCTCTCAAGGAACTTCATCACCGGTGGTGGCTACCTCGTGCCCACCGAGTCGGCAGGCGTGTACGCAGCGGCGGACGACACCCACCTCAATTACGGGTTCAACGTCAAGTTCAACAAGCGAGGCAAGAACCTACAGGGGCGGGTGACGATCATCATTCGCGGCGAGGACGGTCACAAGTACAAGATCAAGTCCAACGCCATGCTGTCCCTGGGTGTCGACCTCGACCCCGACGGCGACGGCAACACCGAGAACGAACCGTTCTACGCCGAGTTCGAGTCCAAGGCCAACCTCACCGATGTGACGGACGAGCTGAACCCGCAGAGCCTGGGCGGGAACCTGCGTCTCCACATGGAGATGCACGACAACGGCGAGCCCGGCGACACCGACACCATCGGGTTCACGCTGTGGGCGAAGAACGGCACACTGCTGTTCTCGTCCTACTGGAGCGGAGTGCAGACGCTGGAGCAGGTGATCGCTGGCGGCAACCTCCAGGTGCGGTAGTCCACAGCGGGGAGGGCACCGTGAGGAACCGGGTGTAGCACCGGGTTGGGGTGAAACAAGCATTGCCGTGCGTGATCCGACTTCTTGTTGTGCCGACCAAGGCATGGTTGCTAGTCGGCTAGCCGGGACGTCCCAACTCCCGTCGCATGATCACCCGATTGTCTGATGGTCGCCTGACCGGCTCGAAGCCCGCCTGCTCGAAGAGCGGTTCGACACCGGTCTGGAAGTTCGAGCCGCGCGATCGGGTCCGGTCTCCTGCCTGTGGAAACCCCTCGATCGCCTGCGCGCCGTGCTCGGTGGCCATTGCGATGGCGGCCCGAAGGAGAGCGGCGGCGACGCCCTGCCGCCGTGCAGTCGGCCGGATGAAAAAGCAGGGCACGAACCATACGGTGTCGTTCTCGGCCGGGTCGTGGCCGCGCATGGTCGGGGTCTTGACCGCCCGGTCGTAGCGGCTGCGTGGCCCAACCGCGCACCAACCGACCGGTGAGCCGTCGCGGTAGGCGATGAGGCCGACCGGTTGCTCCTCCACGGCAACCAGGTCGAGCAGCGCTGCTCGGTTTCCCTCGCGACCTGCGGAGCGGAAGTCCTTGACGCGGGTGATGAACCACATGCACCAGCATCGATCGGCCACTTCATCCGAACCGAACAGCTCGTCAAGATCCTCCTGGGGCACGTCGGCAGCGTTCTCGATCCGGATCATTGCCGGCCACGCTACTGGTCGAACGCAGAAGAGAGGCCCCGTTTCCGGGGCCTCTCTTCGCTATCGGTGCCCCTCGGTCAGTGAGTACTGCGAGAGGCGCTCGCTTGGGCTAGCTGCAGCCTTTGCTGTCGCCGCAGTTCATGCAGCGATAGCAGGAGCCGTTGCGGACCGTGATGTGGCCGCAGGTGTCGCACAGTGGTGCGTCACCCATGTTGGCCGCCAGCGCAGCTTGCACGGAGCTGGTCTGGGCGTCGGTCGACGCGATCACGGCCGTTGCCTGGGCGGCAGGTTGCCCGTTGGTGGCGCCAGCGCTGGTGCCATTGGAGGAGTTGGGTGAAGCGGGTTTGACGGTCGGCGTCGCGACCGGTGTGGAAGCCGCCTCGGTGGGGGAGGAGTCGGTGATGTCGACTACTTCGGCGTCAACGAAGGCCGCTGCCCGCGATTGCGCATCGATGTCGTCTTCCATCTTCGCTTCCTGGAGCCCGAGCTGTTGGCCGGTCTGAGTGGCGATGCCCTTGGGAGGCTCGGGCAGCGCCCGGGCCTCAGTGGGCGGCACCTGCACGAGATCGGTGCGTCCCAGGTACTCCATGCCGAGGGCGCGGAACACGTAGTCGACGATGGAATTTGCCATCTTGATGTTCGGGTGTCCTTCCACCATGCCGCGCGGCTCGAAAGTCTGGAACGTGAACGTGTCGACGAACTCGTCGAGCGGCACGCCGTACTGAAGACCCTTGCTCACGGCGATGGCGAAGCACGACAGCACCCCTCGCAGAGTGGCGCCTTCCTTGGCCAGGTCGATGAAGAGCTCTCCGAGGGTTCCGTCCTCGTACTCGCCGGTGCGAACAAACAACTTGTGTCCGCCCACGCGCGCTTCCTGCGTGAAGCCGGTCCGGCGGGCAGGCAACAAGAACCGTGGCCGGCTCATGCCCTGGTACGCCATGGTCGGCGACACACCCGGTGCGAAGTGGATGGCAGGAGCCGTCCCGGTCACGATGCGGGCCTCGTCCTCCAGCGCCTCGGGCAGCCCTTCGAGCTCGTCGTCGGGATGCTCGCCCTCGTCGCTGGTGGCCGAGAGCGGCTGGGATGCCTTCGAGCCGTCGCGGTACAACGCCATCGCCTTGAGCCCGAGCTCGGCCGACAGCATGTAGCTGCCTTCGATGTCCTCGGTCGTCACCTCGTTCGGCATGTTGATCGTCTTGGAGATGGCACCGGAGATGAACGGCTGGGCGGCCGCCATCATCTTGATGTGCCCGTTGTGATGAATGAACCGCTCGCCGTACTTGCCGTTCCGGTTGGCGGTGTCGAACACCGGCAGGTGCTCGACACGGAGATACGGGGCGCCTTCGATGGTCTGGCGACCGCAGACCACGTCGTTCGCTCGCCGGACGTCGTCGGTGGAGAATCCGAGCTGGCGAAGCATGTCGAACTCGAATGACGAGTACTGCTCTTCGGTGAATCCGAGCCGCTCCATCGTCTCCTCGCCGAGCACGAACACGTTGAACGCGTGCTTGAGCTCGAAGACGCCCGAGA
>JABDIW010000062.1 GCA_013003515.1 Acidimicrobiia bacterium | reverse complement strand
CGCGCATGCGACCCGCCACACGCTCGGTTCCGAAGGCGCTGCTGCCGATCGTCGATCGACCGGCCGTGCAGTACGTCGTCGAAGAGGCGATTGGTGCAGGGGTCGATGAAATCGTGATCGTCGCCGATCCGGATGGGGTCGACCTCATCGACCGCCACTTCCACGGTGACGGGCCACTCCCCGGACTCCAGGACGTCACGATCCACGTCATCGCTCAACCCCGACCGAGCGGCCTCGGCGACGCAATCGCCCGGACCGCTCCGCTCGTCGGTGACCGTCCCTTCTACTGCCTGCTCGTCGATGTGGTGATGCCCCCGGGCGCTTCGGCGCTCACCGACCTCGGTGTGGCTGCCGGGCCGGCGGGGAACTCCCTCGCGGTGCGACGGGTGCCAATGCACCTCGTGCCGTCGGTCGGCGTGGTGGAGATCCGGGGTCGCGCCGGCGAACGGATCCACGACCTGGCCGGTGCAGTCGAGAAGCCCCATCCGGACGAAGCGCCATCGGATCTCGGCATTGTGGGCCGCTACTTGTTCCAGCCCGAGATCTTCCCGCTGCTCGATGAGGTGGAACCTGGACACAACGGCGAGGTCCAGCTGACCGACGCCATCGACACGCTCGCACGCACATCGGTGTGTCGCAGCGTGACCATCGGGTTCGACGTGCTCGATGTCGGCACACCGAGGGGGTATGCCGAGGCGTGGGCCAGCCTGGCGTCGGCCCATCCCGACTGGGGTAGGGACTACTCCGCCCGGATGCGGCCCCTTGCCGCCGAGGAACTGGCGCTCATCGATCTCGCCCAGTCCGTGGGGCTGCCGTCATGACGACGTCGATGACTCGGACGTCGCAGATGCCCGCACACTTCGAGACAGATCAAAGCCAACAGCCGGCCGGCCTGCCCGGGGAGCGGCCGATGGACCATCGCCGTGAGCTGTTCCTCACCCGGCTCGGCCTGTTCGTCACGCTGATCGCTTCCGGGTTCGCCACCGTCGAGCTGGCCTCGATCGTGATGGATGACCTGGCGCTCGCTCGCTGGTGGTCGCTTGTCATGCACGTCGTGTTCATCACGATCGTGGCGTTCCTCGTGTACGGGGGCCTCGTCTACCAGTTCGCCCGGCTCAACTACCTGCGCCGCCGACGGGATTACGTCGCCGTCCCTCGCCAGCAGCTCGAGAGCACCTTCGTCGACGACGCGCCGCTGCTGACGGTGCTGGTGCCCTCGTACAAAGAGGGGCTCTCTGTGGTGCGCACGACGCTGCTGTCAGCAGCGTTCCAGGAGTACCCGACCCGGCGGGTCGTCCTGCTCATCGACGATCCACCCCAGTCCGATCCCGGGACCCTGGCTGCGACCAGGAATCTCGTCGCCGAGGTCCGTGAACTGCTCGAGACCCAGGCCCGGCTCCTCACCACCGAGTACGAGCAGCACGAGCTGCGGATCGCCCTCGACGAGGCATCCCGGAGGACCGAGGGCAGGCAGCTGGCATCGTTGAATCGGCAGGTGGCGGGCTGGTTCACCGACCTCGCTGCCGACTGGGGAAAGCGCGACCACGTCGACCGTCTGTTCATCGACGCCGTGCTCCGGGCCCGGGCCGATTTCCACACCATCCGGGCCGACGAGCTGGATCGACGCGGACTCCCCGAGTCGGGGTGGAAGGACGCGGCGCGCTGTGACTTCCGCCGCCTCGCCGCCGTCTTCTCCGTCGAACTGGACTCGTTCGAGCGCAAGCAGTACGTGAACCTCTCCCACGAGCCGAACAAGGCGATGAACCTCAACAGCTACCTGGGGCTGCTCGGCAAGCGGTACCGCAGGCAGCGCACCCGAGACGGCGTCGAGCTGCGGGAGGTGCCTGCGGGTGCGCCCGCCGACCTCGAGGTCCCGGACTCGGAGTTCGTCATCACGCTGGATGCCGACAGCCTGCTGCGACCCGACTACGCCCTGAAGCTGATCTTCGAGATGCGCAGCCCGGGGCGGGAGGATCTTGCCGTCATCCAGACGCCTTACAGCTCCTTCCCCGGAGCACCCGGGAAACTGGAGCGCATCGCCGGTGCCACGACGGACATCCAGTACATCATTCACCAGGGGTTCACCGGGTGGGACGCCACCTACTGGGTGGGGGCCAACGCCTTGTTGCGGATGGAGGCGCTGCGTGACATCGCCGAGTCCGACGAGGAGCGGGGCTACCCGATCACCCGGTTCATCCAGGACCGCACCGTCATCGAGGACACCGAGTCGAGCATCGACCTGGTCGACAGGGGCTGGACGTTGCACAACCACCCCGAGCGCCTCGCTTTCAGCGCCACTCCACCGGACTTCGGCTCGCTGCTGATCCAGCGGCGCCGCTGGGCGAACGGCGGTCTGCTCATCCTGCCCAAGCTGCTGCGGTTCCTGGCACGGCGACCGTGGCACCGGCGCAAGGTGCTGCAGGGGTTCATGCGGATCCACTACCTGGCGTCCATCGCTGCGGTGAACGCCGGTCTGCTGTTGGTCCTGTCGTTCCCGTTGACCGATGCGGTCGAGACGATCTGGCTGCCGTTGACGGCGCTGCCGTACTTCGCTCTCTATGGCCGCGACCTGACCCAGATCGGATACCGGCGCGGCGACCTGATCCGGGTCTACGCGTTGAACCTGGTGCTGATCCCGGTGAACCTGGGCGGCGTCCTCAAGTCACTGCAACAGGCGGTCACGAAACGACAGATCCCTTTCGCCCGGACCCCAAAGGTGGGCGGACGAACCGCGGCCAGCCCGCTGTACGTGGGTGCCGAGTACCTGATGCTGGCGCACTGGTCGATGGCTGCGGCCTGGGACCTGTCGATGGGACAGTGGTCCCACGGGCTCTTTGCCGCCGTCAACGCCGCCCTGCTGCTGTACGGCATCACGGTGTTCATCGGCTTCCGGGCGAGCGTCGAGGACCTCTCCCCCATCTGGAAGCGGGAGCGCCC
>JABDIW010000057.1 GCA_013003515.1 Acidimicrobiia bacterium | reverse complement strand
GCCGGTCGTCGGGGTCGAGGAACATCCCGGTCACCGTGACATCTCCGGATGGAGGCTCGGCGCCCGGGACCGGCGGCCCCTCCGAGTCTGCGGGAACCCAGCCCCGCTCGATCAGGACGACCTGTCCGGTCTCGAGCTGAAGCGGCGTCAGCAGGACGTGCCCACTCTGTCCGTTGCGCGACACGAGCAAGTACATCACCTCGTGTTCGGCCAGGTACCGACCCGTGACGAACGTGCGGCGAAACTCGAGGCCCTCGAAGAAGCCGTAGCGGGCTGTCAACGAGTCGAGCCGGGCCACCTCCATATCCATTCGCGCCGTGACGAGCGTGTTGAGGTCGCGCCGCTCAGCAAGACGAGTCAACTGCCACATGCCGAGGACGATGAACACGACGATCGCTGCGACGGCGACGACGTGGCCCACGATCCAGCGGGGTCGGCGAACGAACGTCCAGTCAGGTACGGCCACCGGTCCGCCAGTAGACGCCGTCGGCGCGCGTCAGGTAGCCCTCGTCGACCAGATACCGACGCAGCGCTGCGTAGTCGGCATGAAACAGCTGCAGAGTGAAGTTGACCTCTTGCTCGCGGTAGCGCAAGCCAGGCTCGAACTCCTGGGCCAGTCGCTCGAGGACGATGAGGCGCTTGGCGTGCTGGGTGGGGATGCCTTCGAGACGGGTACCGGAGAAGAACCGGGCAAGCACGTCTCGCTCCTCCTGCGACCACTCCCCCGCCACGATCTCAGGATCTGCAATCGGTTGGGACGGCAAGGATGCCGCCAACTCCTGGAGGCGATCGACAGCGAGCCCGTCGTCATCGAGGATCAGCCCGGCTGCACGGAGACGTCCATACGCTTCGAGAACGGTTCGTCGGTCGGCGTCGTGCTCCTCGACCGTGCGGTCGATGTCCAGTGAGCCGGACGCGGCTGCTCCCAGGAGCGACAACCGGATCGGGTCGAGCACCAGACGAAGGAAGTCGTTGGGGTTCACGACGGAATCGTACCCAAACCCGGTTGTGACCCATCCTCGGTAGGCTCTCCCGCTCATGGAGCTCCACCTCGTCCGCCACGGCGTCACATCCGAGACCGGCAGTCGACTCACCGGTCGCCTGCCTGGAGTCGCCCTCTCGGCTTCCGGCGAGGACCAGGCCGGTGCCGCGGCCAGGCACCTGTCGGGCCGCAAGGTTGGCGCCGTCTACTCCTCGCCCGTGGAACGTTGCCGCCAGACGGCAGACATCATCGCCAAGGAGCTTGGTCACAAGGTTCGCATCGAAAAGCGGGTCCAGGAGGTGGACTACGGCAAGTGGCAAGGCCGCACCCTGTCGTCGCTGCAGAAGCTCAAGGCGTGGCGCGGTCTCTTCGTGGCTCCCGCCCGATTCCGATTCCCTGACGGCGAGACCCTTCAGGAGGCGCAGAGCCGTGCCGTTGCCGCCATCGAGCATCTCGCCGGCCGTCATCCCCGCGACCGGGTGATCGTCGTGTCCCACGCCGACATCATCCGGGTACTGCTCGCCCACTACCTCGGGATGCCCCTCGACATGGTCCATCGCCTCGATGTGCGACCGGCGTCGGTCTCGACCGTGATCCTCAACGAGGGCGCCTTCCCCATGGTGCCCGTCATCAACCATCAGACCTCATGATCAACCTCGGTGCTGCCTCCATCTTCTCGGCGGGAGCCGTCGGCGTGCCGGGAGATCGCCGCTTCTACCTCCAGATCGAGACCGCAACCGGACAACGGTGGTATCTCTGCGAGAAGTCACAGGTAGGAGCTCTCGCCGCGGCCGGTGAGGAGATCCTCGAACGCAACGACCTGGCGGGCGCCGGCGCCGACACAGCTGCGGGGTTCGCACCACCTGGCGACGTCGAGTGGCGCATCGGCCAGATCGCGATCGAGTTCGATGACGACACCTCCATGATCGAGATCGTCGTGGTCCCGACCGAGGACGAGGACGAGGCCATCCGCTTCGAAGTCACCCCACAGCAGATGGGAGCCATGGCCGCCGAAGCAGGTCGAGCGATCTCGGCCGGCCGACCCGAATGCCCGCGATGCGGCCTCGCCATGGATGCAGAAGGTCACACGTGCCCGACGACGAACGGCGACCTGCGGGGCCATCGACCTTGATCCGCCAGGTCACTGCGGTGGTCGGCCGGTTCGTGGCCGCTTCCAACGCCACCCTCCTGGCGGAGACCGCAGACGGAACCAGGGTCGTCTACAAGCCGATCGCCGGGGAACGGCCGTTGTGGGACTTCGACCCCGAGACGCTGGCCTGGCGCGAGGTTCTGGCCTACGAGGTTGCGGCAGCACTCAGTTGGGACATCGTTCCGGAAACGGTCATGGGGGAAGGGCCGTACGGTCCCGGCTCGGTCCAGCGCTACGTCGAGGTGGACGATGACTTCGATCCCGTCACCCTGATCCAGGCGGCCGACACCCGGCTGTGGCCGATGGCTCTGCTCGATGTTCTGATCAACAATGCCGACCGCAAGGTCGGCCACGTCCTCGGATCCGAAGGGCGAGTGTTCGGCGTCGACCACGGGCTCACGTTCCACACCGACGACAAGCTGCGCACGGTGCTGTGGGCATTCAGCGGGATGCGAGCGCCGCGCGAACTCCTCGGCGACATCGAGCAACTGGAGGCACGGCTGGATGGGGAGCTCGGCGCTCAGGTCACCGAGACTCTGGGAGGCAGCGCATTCGACAGCCTGCGATCACGCGTCAGATTGTTCCTGGACAACCCCATCCATCCCGAGCCACCGCAGGATCGCCCTGCTGTGCCATGGCCCCCCTATTGATCGACCAGCCCGAAGGCTCAGGCGATGCCCCCGCGGGCGGTCCCTCCGGCACGGCGAGGATCTGCCGTTGCGTACAACCCGGCAGCTGAGCTGAACAGGGCGGCCTGCACTCCCCCGAAGTACATCGACTTGTCCGGGAAACGGCGGAGCTCGAGTCCCTCGGGAGCCGCCACGGCCAAGCCGGGCTCGTGCGAGACGGTGGGGACTCCGTGGAAGCGCTCGTAGTGGACTCGGGAGGCATCGATGGCGTCGCTGAGGGACATCCCGATGTGAAGGAAGTTCACCAGGACACAGCACAGCGCCGAGGTGATGCGGTCCGCTCCGGGACTGCCGATGGCGAGCACGGTTCCGTCTTTGTGACGTGCCACGGTCGGCGCCATGTTCGAGATGAGCCGATCTCCTGGCTGCTGGGCGTGATACCCCGCCCTGTTGAGTTCGATCTCGCCCAGGGAGTTGTTCATCCACAGTCCCGTGCCGGGGACCATCAACCCCGATCCGTACCCGGCAGACACGGTCACGGCACACCCGAGGCCGTTCACGTCGACTGCAGAGGTATGGATGGTCGAAGGAGAATCGAGGAGTCTGCCTGGTTCACCGAGGCGGGCCGCCTCCAACAGATGCTCCGCCGGACCAACGCGCTCGGTGGCCTCATCCAACTCGCGGAACCGATACTCGAAGACCGCGCGCTGGGCTTCGATGAGGTGGGTCAACTCCGACTCGGTCCACTCGCTGAACGGGTGATCGTCGACGAGCAACAGCATCGCGGCGAGCGCGGCTCCGCCTACGGCGGGTGGCGGGTTGGTGACGATGTCCCAGTCATCGATGGTGATACGGACAGGCTTGCGGGTGATCGCCTCGTACGCAGCCAGGTCCTCCCGGGTGAGAAGCCCACCACCCTTCTGGATCTCATCGGCGATGGCATGGCCGAGGGAACCGGTGTAGAGGGACTCCGGCCCCTCCCGAGCGATGGTCGTCAGACTGTTGGCAAGCCCGGGGATGTCAGCCGTCTCCCCCACCTGGAGCGGGCGTCCGTCGGGATGGTGGATCGCCCGATAGCTCTCCTGTTGCCAACCGAAGATCATCTCATGGGAGTAGACGAGGTACTGACCAGACGCCGACGAGATCGGGTAGCCGGTCTCGGCGATGTCGACAGCGGGCCGCAGGATCTCCTCCCACGGCACCGCCCCATAC
>JABDIW010000504.1 GCA_013003515.1 Acidimicrobiia bacterium | reverse complement strand
GCGACGTGAAGGAGCAGGAGGTCTATTTCGGGGAGATCCCGATCATGACCGACAACGGCACCTTCGTGATCAACGGCACCGAGCGGGTCATCGTCTCCCAGCTGCATCGCTCGCCCGGCATCTTCCTCGACACCTCCACCTCCACCACCGTGAGCGCGGCGGGCAAGAAGATCTACTCCGCCCGGGTGATCCCCTACCGCGGCTCCTGGCTCGACCTCGAGTTCGACCACAAGGACCTGCTCCACGCCCGCATCGACCGGCGTCGCAAGATCCTCGTGACCGTGCTGCTGAAGGCCCTCGGCTACTCCGCCGAGGAGCTGCTCGCCTACTTCTACAAGCCCGAGCAGATCAAGCTCGACGGCAAGAAGATCCTGAAGAAGGTCGATCCCGAGCTGCTGATCGGCCAGCGCTGCACCAAGGAGGTCAAGTCCGGCTCGTCCTCCCTGGTCAAGAAGGACCGCAAGTTCACCAAGGCGGCCCTGCGCAAGATCGGCGAGGCCGGTCTCGAGTGGATCCAGGTCGGTCCCGAGGACCTGATCCGCGAGGACGCGGTCAAGCGCGTGCTGCCCGTGGACATCGTCGACGAGAACACCGGCGAGGTCATCATCGAGTGCAACGAGGAGCTCACCCAGGAGCTGCTCGACGAGCTGAAGGACCGTGGCATCCACGAGTTCCCGATGCTCTACCTCGATCCCCTGACCTCGGGAACGGCGATCCGCGACACCCTGCTCGCGGACAAGACCGTGACCCAGGACGAGGCGATCATCGACATCTACCGGCGCCTGCGGCCCGGCGATCCGCCGACCGTCGACACCGCGACGAACCTCTTCCACAACCTGTTCTTCAACCCCGAGCGCTACGACCTCTCGCGGGTCGGCCGCCTGAAGCTCAACCACAAGCTGGGCTTCGAGGCCGAGGAGCGGGTCACGGTGAAGCCCAAGGGGCCCGAGGGACCCACCGAGGAGATCCCCCTCGCGGAGCTCCTGACCCTGCGGCCCGACGACATCCTCGCGGCCGTGAAGTACCTGGTGGACCTCAAGAACGGCGCCGACCCGGACAAGCGGGTGGACGACATCGACCACCTGGGCAACCGCCGCGTGCGGGTGGTGGGCGAGCTGCTGGAGAACCAGTACCGGATCGGTCTCGTGCGCATGGAGCGGGCGATCAAGGAGCGCATGTCGCTCCTGGAGATCGAGACGCTGATGCCCCACGACCTGATCAACTCCAAGCCGGTCTCGGCCGTCATCAAGGAGTTCTTCGGGTCGAGCCAGCTCTCCCAGTTCATGGACCAGACGAACCCGCTGTCGGCCGTGACCCACAAGCGGCGGCTGTCGGCCCTCGGACCGGGCGGTCTGACCCGCGAGCGGGCGGGCTTCGAGGTGCGCGACGTGCACCCCACCCACTACGGCCGCATCTGCCCGATCGAGACGCCGGAAGGCCCGAACATCGGACTGATCGCGTCGCTCTCCACCTACGCCCGGGTGAACGGCTTCGGCTTCATCGAGACCCCTTACCGGGTCGTCGGGGACTCCCACGTCTCCAACGAGGTGAAGTACCTGTCGGCCCTCGAGGAGGAGCGGCTGTCGATCGCCCAGGCGAACGCGCCCATCGACGAGAAGGGCAAGTTCGAGAACGAGACCGTCTCGGCCCGCAAGGCCGGCGAGTTCTCCATGGTCCCGCCGGAAGAGGTGGAGATGATGGACGTCTCGCCCAACCAGCTGGTCTCGGTGGCCGCGTCCCTGATCCCGTTCCTCGAGAACGACGACGCCAACCGCGCGCTGATGGGTTCGAACATGCAGCGCCAGGCGGTGCC
>JABDIW010000458.1 GCA_013003515.1 Acidimicrobiia bacterium | reverse complement strand
GCTGGAGACAGATCATCCCGAGCTGGTGCAGCCGGACTCACCGACGCAGCGGGTGGGGGGTCCGGCTCTCGATGCGTTCTCCGCCGTCACCCACCGCGAACGGATGTTCTCGCTCGACAACGCAGAGAGCCACGAGGACATCGCAGCGTGGGAGGCGCGCCTGGAACGCATGCTCGAGCGGCCACCAGCCAGCTACTCCTGCGAGCTCAAGATCGACGGCCTCGCAGTGTCGATCACCTACGAGAACGGGCGGTTCGTCCAGGCGGCGACTCGCGGAGATGGCCTGGTGGGCGAGGACGTTACGGCCAACGTCCGCACCATCAAGAGCGTGCCGCTCGCCCTCGGCGAGGGCGCCCCCGAGCTGATGGAGGTCCGGGGTGAGATCTACATGCCGGTGTCGGCGTTCGACGAGCTGAACCGGAAGCAGGCGGAAGCGGGTGAGCGGCCTTATATCAACCCCCGCAACACCGCGGCCGGCAGCGTCCGCCAGAAGGACCCGGCTGTCACCGCCGGCCGCAACCTCTCGGTCTGGGTGTACCAGCTGGGCTTCATCACGGGAGGGCCGCCACTCGAGTCACATTGGGAGACGATGGAGTATCTCGGCAGTCTGGGGCTCAAGGTCAATCCGGCGTCGGCGCGTGCCGCCGATGCCGCCGCCGTCCACGCCTACCTGGAGCGCGCCGAGAAGGACCGTCACGCCAACGACTACGAGATCGACGGCGTCGTCATCAAGGTCGACTCGCTCGACGACCAGGCGATCCTCGGGTTCACTGCCAAGAGCCCGCGGTGGGCCATGGCGTACAAATTCCCGCCCGAGGAGAAGACGACCCTTCTCGAGGACATCCGCATCAACGTCGGTCGCACCGGTGTCGCCACCCCCTATGCGGTGCTCGACCCGGTCTTCGTGGGGGGCGTCACCGTCACCAATGCCACCCTGCACAACGAGGGCGAGCTCCAGCGCAAGGATGTGAGGGTCGGAGACACCGTGATCGTGCGTCGAGCAGGCGATGTGATCCCCGAGGTCGTCGGTCCGGTGTTGTCGAAACGGCCCCGTGGGGCCAAGGTATGGAAGCTGCCCAAGACCTGTCCTTTCAGCGGGCATCCCATCGTCACGCCCGAGGGTGAGGCGCGGGCGATCTGCACCGGTGGGTTCGACTGCCCCAGCCGCCTGCGTGAGTATCTGTTCCACTTCGCTTCCCGGGGCGGCATGGACATCGAAGGGCTGGGCTATCGAACGGTTGACATGCTCATGAGCGAGGGCGTCATCAGAACTCCCGCTGACATCTTCACGCTCGATCGCGACGACGTCTTGCGCTTCGAGGGCTGGGGCGAGGTGTCGGTGACCAATCTCATGAACGCCATCGAGGGTGCCAAGGATCGGCCGACCGGCCGACTGCTCACCGCCCTCGGTCTACCGCTGGTCGGTGGCACCGTGGCACGGACCCTCATCCGTCGTTTCGGAGGGTTGCGCGAGCTTTTCACTGCCTCCGAAGAGGACCTGGCGTCGGTGGATGGCATCGGTCCCGAGATCGTCCGATCGATGCAGGAGTGGTGGGACGACCCGATCAACCGCCGGCTCATCGATGATCTCGAGGCTGCGGGGGTTCGCATTCGTGACGAGGTCACGGTCACCGAAACCAGCGACCTCCTCGCCGGAGTGGCGGTGGTGGTCACCGGCTCCCTCGACGGTTTCACTCGCGATGGAGCCAAGGCTGCAGTTGAGGACCGGGGCGGCAAGGTGACGGGTTCGGTGTCGTCCAAAACGTCGCTGGTGGTGGCCGGTGAATCGCCCGGGGCGGCCAAGATCACCAAAGCTCAGGATCTCGGGGTGCCGATCGTCGACGAAGCGGCCTTCCAGGTCCTCCTCGCCGAGGGTCTCGACGCCGTCAACCCTTGATCTGGAACCGCCACACGAACTGACCGGGGTCGGCCAACCCGGTCAGGGTGTCCCACTCGATGAAGACGGTGTGGCGACCCGCCGACCAGCGTTCCACCACCTGCGCCTCGCCGGGACGGAACACGTACTTGCCGGTCGCTGCGCTGAAATCCACCTGGTCCTCGGGAACCCGGATCCCGTCGATGGTCATCACCAGGCTGTAGTTCACCTTCATGTCGACCTCTATCGGCAGGGTCGGGTCGAAGTGGACTTCCTCGGTGGTGGGATCGGGCGTGGCCCTCTCGATCTGCTCCGGCACGTCTCGCGGGCTCCCGCCTGGAGCGAGCAACACCGTGCCGACGACGACGGCGGCGAGAGCAAGGCCGAGGCTCAGCTGAATGACGCGGTAGCGGTCCATTTCCCCAATGGTATGGCTCCACTGTCCCGAAGCCGGAATCCGCCCCGACTAGCTTCCTCACCATGAGGCTCAATCCTGTCCTCGCCGAGCTCGGCACCTACCCGATCGCCACCATCCAGCATCGGGCCCGGGAACGCCGTGACGCCGGCCTGCCGCTGATCGATTTCTCGATTGGCGACCCCCGGGAGCCGACCCCCGATTTCATACCCGCTGCGCTGAGAGGTGCGGTCCCCGAAGTGAGTCAGTACCCGACGGCGCGTGGTCTCACCGGGCTGAGACAGGCGGTTGCCGGGTACGTGGCTCGTCGCTTCGGTGTCGAGGTAGACCCCGACACCCAGATCATTCCGACCTCAGGGTCGAAAGAGGCCATCTTCAACACTCCCTTCGCCTTCGTCGATCGGTCTGCGGGCGATGTCGTGATCTTCCCGACACCGGGATACCCGGTATATGAGCGAGGCTCGCTCTTCGCCGGCGCCGACCTCCACCCGGTGGTTCTCGACGGTGACTTCGTCCTTCGTGCCGGTGACGTCCCGGACGACGTGTGGGAGCAGGCTCGCCTGGCGTGGATCTGCAGTCCACACAACCCCACGGGATCCGTGACCTCCCGCTCAGACCTCGAGGATCTCGTGGAGAAGGCCAGGACCACCGAGACACTGCTGCTCGCCGACGAGTGCTACGTGGACGTCTACGAAGACGACGCCTTCGACGTCCTGCCTCCCTCGGTGCTCCAGGTGGCAGGCCCCGGGTCTCCGGGTGTCCTCAGCTACCTGTCGACCTCGAAGCGCTCGGGGATGACCGGATACCGCTCAGGAGCCATCATCGGCGACCCCGAAGCGATCTCGGCCCTGGCGCAACTTCGCTCCACCACGGGCACCGCATCGGCCGAGTTCGTGCAAACGGCGGCAGTGGCTGCGTGGTCGGACGATGACCACGCCGCGGAGCGTCGCCGGGTCTTTGCGGACAAGCGGGCCATCCTTCGCAAGGCATTCGACGACCTCGGCTACGAGATCGTCGAGTCGCGGGCCGGGCTCTACCTGTGGGTGAAGGTGCCCGATGACCTTGCTGCAACGGATGCTCTGCTCGAAGAGGGCGTTGTCGTCTCGCCGGGGCGGTTCTTCGGCGCCGGCGGGGCGGGGCACATCCGTCTGGCCCTGGTCCCGACGGTCGAAGAGTG
>JABDIW010000451.1 GCA_013003515.1 Acidimicrobiia bacterium | reverse complement strand
GATCACGGCCACTCGTTCCACCGTCATCTCACAACCTCCACCTCATGATCAGGAATGTTGCTCGTCGAGCAACAGATTGCCACCGTTCGAAGCGTAGAGCTGCAGCCACGCCGCTGCGAGTGGGACGTGGACGACAGACGGTGCGAACCAACAGGTCCGCACCGTCGATCATCCCAGGCTGGATGGATTCAGTGAAGAACCATTCCGCCGTCGATCTGGAGCAGCTGGCCCGTCATGTAATCACTCTCGGGGCTCGCCAAGAAGGAGGCGGTTCCGACTATGTCCTCGGGATAGGAGTACCGCTTCATGAGGATCATGTTCTCGGCGATGCTGTCCATCGATTCGCCTTTCTTTTCGAACATGCCCATCTCGACCAGATCACGATCGAGCTGCTCCCACATCTCGGTCCGCACCACACCCGGCGCGTAGCCGTTGACTGTGATGTTGTGCTCGACGAGCGCCTTGGCACCACCCTTGATGAGCGCGAGCACTGAGTGCTGCGTCATGCCGTAGACGACGACATCGATGAATGTATCGCGTGAGAGAATCGAACCCACATTGATGATCTTGTAGGGGTAGTCCTGCTTGCCCTGGGCCACCATCTGCCGTGCGACCTTCTGCATGACGTTGAGCTTGCCCCAGGCATTGACGGCGTTGATCTTCTCGTAGTTGTCCCTCGTGACGTCCAGGAACCACATCGGCTTGTTGATGCCGGCGTTGTTGAGGAGGACGTTGATGCTCCCGAACTCGGCAACCGTGTGCGCGACCGCCGCCTCGGCGTCGTCTTCATTTGTGACATCGAGCTTCACGTGGGTGGCCACGCCACCGGCGTCGCTGATCTCCTGGGCGACTTGCGCCACACCATCCACGTTGATGTCCCCCACACACACCTTTGCCCCTTGCGCTGCGTAGTGCTTGGCGACCGCAGCGCCCATGCCTTGTGCACCGCCGGTGATCAGTACGTGCTTCCCGGCCAGTCGTGTCGTATCCATCGTGTTCGGAGTTCCTTCCTTCGTCTGCGGGCCGTGGTGCCCATTGCAACGAGGCCCGGGCGGGACTGTCCCACCCGGGCCTGTGCACTACTCATTGGTCAGTGTGCTCGGCCTACCACTCCGGGGCCACTGAGGGGTCGTCGGCGTTGTCTGCCGTGACCTTGACCGACGGCATGAACTTCACCAGCCGGTCGGACGGGTTCTCGGTCAGGACCTCGTACGCCGTCACGGCGGCGTTCTCGCCGTCCCATGAGGAGGACTGGAACACGGTGCCGTCGACCTCGCCGTTGATGACGAGCGGGTTGCCGAGGAACGTGTTGCCGATCGAGGTGACGATGAGCGACGCAGGATCGATGTCCTGGGCCTTGAGCGCATCGACCACACCGGCGACCATCGTGTCGTCAGCTGCGTACACGCCACCGATGTTCTCGGCGCCAACGGCCGTGATCATCTCGGACGCAGCGATCTGCGACTCGTCCTTGTTCCAGTTACCCGGCTGGCGGGCGAGGATCGTGACGTTCGGGCACTGGTCGTTGATCGTGTCTTCGAAGCCGTTCTCGCGATCGATTGCGGTCGAGTTGCCGGTCAGTCCGTTGACCATGATGATGCCGACGTCGTCCCCACCTGCGAGTTCACAGAAGATCTCTGCGGATGCCACGCCCTGGCCGTACGTGTCGGGGCCGGAGTAGGCGGCGGAGAGCTCCTGGTCCTCGGGGTTGAGGTCCGAGTTCGTCACCGTGACCGGGATGCCGGCATCGGCCGCTGCCTCGAGGCAGGGACGCACCGTGTCACCCACGGCCGGCCACAGGATGATGAGGTCCGGCTCGGCGGCCACGGCCACCTCGCACTCGCTCGCCTGCTTGTCGGCGTCGTACTGGGAGTTCGTGATGGTCACGTTCATGCCGAGCTCGGCGGCCTTCGCCTCGAAGGGGGGGAGGTACGTCGTTCCGTACGGCTGGTCGTTGCCCTGCGGGAGCAGTGCATAGACCTCGAACGTCTCGCCACCGGAATCGGCGGCCGTCGTTGCCGTATCACCGCCATCGTCAGCGGCGTCGTCGCCGTCGCCACAGGCGGCGAGGATCATCGCGAAGATCGCAAACAGGCTGATCAGCTTCGAGTGTTTTCTCATATGTGCTCTCTTTCCTCCGTTGTGCCCATCGACTGCCGATGGGTTCCTCCTCAGCCTTGCGGCTGAGCTCCCGAGCGGCCCTGGAACCACGATCTCGCGCTTCCGATGACCGTCCGAAGACTTGTGGGATCGGTGATGACTGCCAGGAGCAGCACCGCACCGATGATGATGTTCTGGACGTCCACCTGGACGCCGGAGAACGTCAACCCGACCTGGAGCATCCCGAGAGAGGCTGCGCCGAGCAGGGTCCCGAAGACCGAGCCGCGCCCGCCATTGAGCAGGATGCCGCCGATGATCGCTGCAGCGAAGCTGGCGAGGAGCACGGTCGACCCGGCGGTCGGGTCGGCGGCCGTGCGTTCGAGGGTGTTCACGACCCCGGTGAGGGCGGCCACGAAACCGGAGATCATGAAGCCGGTGTAGATGCGGCGACGCACCGGGATACCGGCGTCATAGGCCGCTTCCCGGTTGCCACCGACGGCGTAGAACTCACGGCCCGTGCGCACCCTGCTCAGGAACACCTGGAGGGCGATGAACACGAGGATGAAGATGAGCATCCGTGGGGTGAACTCCCCGATGATCGGCTTGCCGAAGGCGATGCCGAAGTCGCGGTTCGCGAGGCGGACCGGCTCCTCGTTGGAGAGCACGAACGCACCGCCGCGCAGGAAGAACAACATGCCGAGCGTGGCGATGAAGGAGTTGATCCCGACATCGATCACGAAGAAGGCGTTGATCATCCCGATGATGAGGCCGGCCGCGAGTGCGGCAATCACGCCCATCCAGATCTGCTCGAAGCTGGCGAACACCACTCCGGACACGGCGAGCGTGCTCGCCACTGCGAGGTCGAGTTCACCCATCAGGATGACGGCCGTCAGCCCGAGCGCAACGAGGCCGACGAGGGCGATGCGGCCGAGCGTCACCTGGTAGGCGGTGAACACGAGCGGCTCCATGAAGGCCGAGACGATGCTCACGATGAGGAGGAGCCCGATGGCCCTTCCCTCAGTGCGCCTGCCGAGGATCGTGCGGGTGCGGGCGAGCAGGCCTTGCTGCTCCATCGGTGCGGTACCGAGGCTCATCCTGCTGCCCTCCTTGCAAGTGAGTCCGCGGAGACGGCTGCCACGATGAGTGCGCCAATGACCATCTGCTGGACCCCGAACGAGAGACCCGACAGGACCA
>JABDIW010000438.1 GCA_013003515.1 Acidimicrobiia bacterium | reverse complement strand
AGCGCCGACCCCATGAGCATGAGCCATTCGGCTCGGAGTTCGAGAAAGCGTCGGGCAGCGAGCATCTCTTCCTCGACGTTGTTGTTGCCGTGGAGGATGAGCGGGACGATGCCTTCCGAGTGCTCGTTCACGTAGGACGAGACACCCGCCACTACGTCGGCGTAGAAGACGTCGTGAGCGTTTGAGGTGATCATGCCTCCGACGCCCGAGTGGCGGCTCACCAGGCTGCGGGCCATGGCGCTCGGGCGGTAGCCGAGCTCCTCGATGGCTTCATCAACCGCCCGGCGTGACTTGTCGCTCACCTTGGGGGACGAGCGCAGAACAAGTGAGACGAGCGATTTCGAGACGCCGGCCCGTTCGGCGACATCGCGGATGGTTGGTGGTCTCGGTCGTTGCTCCGCGTTCGCGTCGTCCGGCACGTGGTCCTACCCCTCCGGCAACGATGCCGGGTACCGGCACCGCCATCGTTGTCTGATCGAGCCCATCCCTCTCCCGAATGGGCCTCCAGCACCATATCACTCCCATTCGCCGATACCTGGGAGGGTCGTTTGTACCTCTCTCCGATGCCCTTTGTCACGTCCGTCCCTTGTCCCTCGTCAGGGATGGCGGGTAGCAGTCTTGACTGGCATCTGCCGACTGGTGCTACGCCGCCGGCGGGACCGTCGAGCCCCGCACCACGAGCTCGGGGGCGGCGATCCACTCGCTCGGAGGCTCAGTTGGGTCCAGAATCCGATTCACGGCCACCTCGGCCGCATAGATTCCCATCGCCTCCGTCGGCTCCCGGACACTCGTGAGCTCGATGTCGTGCAGACGAGCGAATGACGAGTCGCCGTACCCGACGAGTGAAACTCGATCCGGGATCGAGAACCCGGCAGCTCGAATGACGTCCCGTGCGCCGAGGGCGGCAAGGTCGCTTGCCGCGAAGATGGCCGTCGGGAACTCCCCGTCTTGCTCGAGCAACAACCGGGCTCCGGACTCCCCACCGTCCTGAAGCAGGCTTCCCGTCACGCTGTTCCCCTCGAGATCGTGCGCAGCCATGGTGGCCCGGTATCCGGCCAAACACTGCGGCTCAGCTCTGGACAACGTGGCGTCGATGTGACCGATCCGGTGATGCCCGAGCCCAATGAGGTGCTCGACCGCCAGCACTGCTCCGGCGAAGCTGTCGGCGGCGACCACATCGAATCCTTCCGCCGGCATTCGTCTGCCGACTACAACCACCGGGATCTGTCCGCCGAGCTCAGTGAGCTGCTCGCGAGGCATGACGGAACCAAGAAAGATGAAGGCGTCGGCGCGCAGTTCGAGGAACGACTCGACGATTTCGCTCTCCCGCCGCTCATCCCGGTGGCCATACATGATGAGAGCGTCCATGCCCGCGGTGGAGAGGGACGTGTGAATCCCCTCCATGACGGAGGGGTTCATCCCGTGTTGCGGATCTGACATGATGACCGCAACCGTGTTGGTTCGTCCGGTCACGAGGCTGCGGGCCGCCGCGCTCGGCCGGTACCCGAGCTCATCGATGGCGTTGAGGACTGCGGCCCGGGATTTGTCGCTCACCTTTGATGATTCGCTCAAGACAAGCGAAACAAGCGACTTCGATACGTGCGCCCGCTCGGCGACATCCTTGATGGTCGGCCGTCGGACCGTTCTGTCAGGCATCGGCTACCGCCTTGTCAGCCGATTCCGGAGCCTGATCGTCACGCCACCCCATGCGACTCCCTCGAGTTGAAGCCGAGAGGATATCACCCCGTTGCGGGTGGAAGTCCACAGCTTGCCGACCGCCGGGCGGCCCAAGCTGCCCGAGAGGCAGCCGTCGCCCCTAGAGACAGCCCTCGATCCAGCCGACCTCGGGAAGACGGCCCGCCCGGTAGGACGTGACGATCCCGTTCTCGTCGGTCTCGAAGATGACCCGGAAGTTCTTGTCGGCGTCATCGACCGGCACGAACGTTAGGTACTCACCGCCGGTGACGTATGGATGCGCAGAGGTCT
>JABDIW010000408.1 GCA_013003515.1 Acidimicrobiia bacterium | reverse complement strand
GACCAGCTCTATCTACATTCGCGCCTTCCGGCACGTAGCCGAGGAGATGAAGCTGTCGCGAGCGGTGGTGACACGCCATCCGATGGGGCGCCCGCTCGGCGCGGCCGGCGACCACGCCCGCCACCGGACTGTGACGATGGCGGCCCTCGAGTTGTTCGAAACCGCCGATGAGCCGACGATCGTGGACCTGCCGGATCTATTCCGGGTGGGAGGCAAGCCGTGACGGTCACAAAGGTCCCGTTCTTCATGGGGGAGCGGCTGGAGGGTTTCGAGGTCCCGGCCCCCTTTGTCGAGCTCGACCCGTCGCTTCCGGCCGGCAACCCGCAGGAGCGGATGGGCGTCCTGTACCGGGAGCTGGCCACGCGGGTAGCCGGGCAAGAGCATCCCGTCGTTTACGCCGGGGATTGTGTTTCGACCATCGGGGTGCTGGCCGGCCTGCAGCAAGGAGGCGTCGACGCCACCCTCGTGTTCTTCGACGCCCATGGC
Source organism: Acidimicrobiia bacterium (assembly GCA_013003515.1). Taxonomy (GTDB): domain Bacteria; phylum Actinomycetota; class Acidimicrobiia; order Spongiisociales; family UBA5794; genus JABDIW01. The sequence continues at coordinate 1,984 of JABDIW010000408.1, read as the reverse complement.
GATTTCAACACGTGGGAGACCACGCCGACCGGGTTCCTCGGTGGCATGCCGGTAGCCATGCTCACCGGCCGGGGTGAGCAGACCATCGTCGAAGGCGCCGGTTTGCGGGTACTGCCAGACGAGCAAGTCCTCCACGTCGGCGCACGCGATCTCGACCCGGAAGAAGCCATCGCCCTGGCCGACTCCGGCATCGTGGCCGTTGGAATTGAGGACGTGTCCACCATCGATCTCCCGCCCGGACCCCTCTACGTTCACATCGACGTGGACGTGATCGATCCCGTTGAGGTCCCGGCTACGAGCTATCCGGCTCCGGGCGGGCCCTCGGTGGACGACATGCTCGTGGCTCTCACCCGCCTCGCCCGTACCGAACGAGTGGTCGCGACGTCGGTTTCGTCGTGGAACCCAGCCCTGCCCGGGGCGGACCGGGCTGCCGCCGCCGTCCGGCGGCTGACCGAGCCGTTCCGGTAGGCAGGAACCTCACTAGTCATCCTTTCGGCACTACGGGTGGTCGCCGCGCCTACAATCCGTGCAGATGTCGGAAGCGTTGTCGGCCCGAGATAGAGGAGAGGACATGACGTTCAACCGGTGGAGACTCATCGCCCTATTCGTGGCCCTGGCCACCCTGGCTGCGCTGCTGAGCCCTGGTCCGGCTCAAGCTAAGGACAAGCGCGAGCTGACCGTCATGACTCAAAACCTCTACCTGGGCGCCGACCTGACGCCGGCGATCGGGGCCACCAGCGAGGCCGAGTTCGTCGAGGCGGTCGCCACGATCTACGGAACCGTGCTCTTCACGGATTTCCCGACTCGCTCCGAGCAGATCGCAGCCGAGATCAAGACTTCTGGTGCCGACATTATCGGTCTGCAGGAGGTCTCAGAATGGACGGTCCTCGGTGGAGGCGTTGATGCGCCAAGTCTTGATTTCCTCGACATTCTCATGTCAGATCTGGGTCCCGACTACTCCGTCGCCTCGGTGTCCCACAATGCCATGCTTGGGCCCTTCCCACTTGCCTTCCCTGGTACGTCATGCGCTCCAATTCTCATTCCGGATGGGCCGCCGATCTTCACGTGCGCCGTGCTGTTCGAGGACCGCGACGTCATCGTCGTGAAAGACAACCCAGCCCTCGAGGTGATCGGGTCTGCTTCTGGCAACTATGACGCGCAGGTCGTTCTTTCAATTCTTGGCCAGCCGCTCTCGTTCAATCGGGGCTGGACGCTCATAGACGGCACGTTCGAAGGCAAGAAGTTCCGGTTCGCCAACACCCACCTCGAGACCCAGGGCTGGCCGTCCGAGCAGGAAGCACAGGCGGCCGAGTTCTTGACCGGTCCTGCCAAGGCGGGCGGCGCGGTCATTGCGGTCGGTGATTTCAACTCGGCCGCCGACGGAAGCACCACCACTTCCTACCGCACGTTGACGAAGTCGTACTTCGACGATGCCTGGGACGTGAATCCCGGCGAGATCGGCCTCACGTGCTGCCAGGATGGCACGCTCACCAACTACCGATCGCAGCTCGATTCGAGGATCGACCTCGTGCTCACCCACGCGGCGGCTCGAGCCCTGTCGGCTGAGGTCGTTGGCGACACGCCGTTCCAGGCTGCACCGCCGTTCTGGCCCTCGGATCACGCCGGAGTGGTTGCCGTCATCCGGATTCACTGAACCACGGTCACCGGGCCGGTTCGACGGCGGTGCTAGCTTCGCGCGTATGAGCATCATGCGTGATGCCCTGCTGTGGGCATCGAAGAACGAGACGCTCAAGACCCACGTCCCTCGCTGGGGATTCGTTCAGCGGGCGTTGCGGCAGTTCATGCCGGGGGAGCGCCTCGAGGACGCTCTCGAGACGGCCACGATGCTGGCGGGCCGAGGCGTCACGAGCATGTTCACCAAGCTCGGTGAGAATCTGACCGACCTCGCTCAGGCCGATGCCGTGGTGGAGCACTATCTCGATGCGTACGACCGGATCGCCGCGCTCGGGCTCGACACCGAGAT
>JABDIW010000396.1 GCA_013003515.1 Acidimicrobiia bacterium | reverse complement strand
CGTGACCGATGCCTGAGGTCCATCGAGCCGATAGGCAGTCACGTCCTGAGGGTGTCGTAGCCGGGCCACGGAGATCCCGATCTCGCCGATGGAGAACTCCTCACCGCTGAGGTCGACGAACCGCTTCTGTGAGGGGGTGTCGGCGATGCTGATCGGGAACCACGGCTCGGCATACGGGCCTGAGATCGCCTCCTCGACACCAAGGTCGCCCCAGGGGAAGCCGTAGAACGTCAACATGACGTCCGGGTCGTACAGCGGGTCGAAGAACGGCAGCCCGATCAGGTGATCCAGGTGGTAGTGCGTGAACACGAGGTGGTACTCACTGGCTCCTCCATGCACGGCCGTCACCCCGGTTCCGGTATCGACGACCAATACGGAGCCGTCGAAGAGCGAGGCGGACATCGAAGTCGTGTGTCCGCCGAAGCGACTGACGTCGGCTCCCGAGACCGGCAGGGACCCGCGTGCGCCATGGATGGTGAGCTCCGCCATGTCGTCCTCTCCTGCTGCCGATCCGACGGTGAACCTACACGGATCGGTAATGTCCGGACCGGTCAGCCCGAGTGAACGAGGGGGTCGAAGTGAAGCTGTCCGCCGTACGCCCACCGCGGCTTCGCACAATCGAGTCAGAAGCCGGAGACGAACGGTCCGCGTCGTGGATGGAGCTGTTCTATGACCTGGTGTTCGTCGTGGCAGTGGCTGCGCTGGCGAAACGCCTGTTGGGGAATCCAGGGTGGAACGGCATTCTCGCCTTCACCGGGCTCTTCATCCCGATCTGGTGGTCGTGGGCGAGTTACACGTTCTACGCCGACCGCTACGACACCGACGACGCCATCCAGCGGGCTCTGGTCATCGTCCAGATCGCCGCGATCGCCCTCATGGCCGTCTCGATCTCAGGAGACACCGCCGACTCGAGCGTCGGGTTCGCCCTCTCCTACGTTCTCGCCCGGCTCGTCCTGCTCGCCCTGTACGTCCGGGCGCAGCGCCACGTGGCCGAGACCCGGGAGCTGGTCAGCGGCTACCTGAAGGGCTTCGCCGCCGGTGGTCTTGTCTGGCTCGTCTCTGCATTCGTCCCGGAGCCGGCACGGTTCTGGATGTGGGGCGTCGCCCTGATCATCGAGTTCGCCACCCCGTATGCGGTTCGCAAACTCCAGGCGAAGGCGCCGCTGTCGGTGTCACATCTCCCCGAGCGGTTCGGGCTGTTCACGATCCTCGTGCTGGGCGAGTCGATCGCCGCCGTCGTCGCCGGGCTGGCTCACGAAGGCTGGGTGGGCCAGAGTGTCGCCGCCGCGGTGCTCGGAGTTTTCCTTGCGTCCGGGTTGTGGTGGCTGTACTTCGACAACGCCGAGGGATCGGTGGTCCGCCGCGATCCGAACACGGCCAAGGCGTGGCGCCCCACGGTGTGGATCTATGCGCATCTGCCACTGTCGGGTGCCCTCGTCGCATCGGGGATCGGTCTCGAATTCATGGTCGCCCTCCATGCCGACACGGTGGAGCGCTTCGTGTTGGCCGGGGGTACTGCGGGGGCGCTCATCTTCATGGGCGTCCTTCACATGGCGACCGAGCCCACGGCGGAACGGCGGGATCAGACGAAGGCCCTCGTGCGGTTTGCGTCTGCCCTCGTCGTGCTGCTCCTCGGTGCCGTGATGGGTGAGAACGCCGTCGCTCTCGTTGT
>JABDIW010000393.1 GCA_013003515.1 Acidimicrobiia bacterium | reverse complement strand
GCATCGCCGTTACCGGTGCGACGGGTTTTTTGGGTACCGCGCTCATCGAGCGCCTCATTCGCAGTGTGCCCGACTGTGAACTCGTTCTCCTCGTTCGGCCCGGCCGACGGGGCGCACAGGCCCGCGTTGAACGCGACGTACTCAAACACGATGCCTTCAACGGGATCCGCAATGAGATGGGCAAGGACGCGTTCAACGAAATGTGCGCCGGACGTGTGTCCGCGGTGGCCGGCGACGTCGGCACCGACGGGCTGAACCTCGCCGGGGACGACCTCGACCTCTGGGTGTCCGCCGACGTCATCATCCACTCGGCGGCGACCGTGTCCTTCGACTCTCCTCTCGACACAGCGGTCGAAGTGAACCTGCTCGGCCCGCAACTAATCGCGACACTGTGCAACAACCACGGTGTGACCCCACACATCGTGGCGGTGTCCACGTGTTACGTCGCAGGCAGCCGCCGCGGCGCCGCGCCCGAACAACTGGTCGACGAGAGCCCGTATTTCGTTGAGGTCAACTGGCGCAAGGAAGTCGAGGCCGCCCGCCGCAGTCGACTCGATGAGGAATATGCCAGCCGCACACCTGATCAGCTGGCTGAATTCCGCAAGGAGGCCCAACGGGAACTTGGCGCCGCGGGAACCCCCGCACTCGCCGCCAAGACTGAATCGCTCCGCCAATCGTGGGTGAGCACCCGCATGACCAAGAACGGCATCGCCCGGGCTGGATCGCTCGGCTTCCCCGATGCGTACGCCTTTACCAAGGCGCTGGGTGAACTGGCACTGGTCGAGATGGCCGGCGACGTTCCCATTTCCATCGTTCGACCATCGATCATCGAATCCGCCTGGGCCGAGCCGCACGCTGGTTGGATCCGCGGCTTCCGGATGGCCGAGCCCGTCATCATCTCCTATGCCCGCGGCCTCCTCAGCGAATTTCCTGGTGTGCCCGAAGGTGTGGTCGACGTCATCCCCGTCGACATGGTCGTGGCGACGATCATCGCGGTCGCCAGCCGAGGTCCGGTCGACACCGGTCCGGACGTCACCCAGGTGGCCAGCGGTTCCGCCAATCCCCTGCGCTATCACAACCTCGTCGACTACGCCGAGGAGTGGTTCACGAAGAACCCGATCTATGACGAGCTCGGTCAGCCCATTGCCGTTGCGTCGTGGCGCTTCCCCGAGCGGGGGCGAGTCGAGCGACAGCTCACCCGGGCTCGGACAACACTCGAACGCGCCGATCAGGTGCTCGAGAAGCTGCCGTTGCGCGGCCGGATGGCCGAATATGCGACGCGCCTCGAAGGTCGCAAGGAGCTGC
>JABDIW010000389.1 GCA_013003515.1 Acidimicrobiia bacterium | reverse complement strand
TCGCTGGAAGGCGCAACCACGACCACCATCGCCGAGAGCGCCGACGTGAACACCGAAGAGGCCTTCCTCGAGTGGGCCCAGTGCATGCGGGACAACGGGATCGATGTTGCCGATCCCACCGTGGATGCCGACGGCAACATCCAGCTCCCTCGTCCCGGTGGTGGCGAGGGTGAGCAGGGGCAGATCGACCGCGAGACCGCCCAGGCGGCGCGGCAGGCCTGCGAGGAGTACCTCGAGAGCATCACCCTCGGGGCCCGTAACCGGGACGACTCGGAATTCCAGGATCTCTTGCTCGACTTCGCCTCCTGCATGCGCGAGGAGGGCATCGATATGCCCGATCCCGACTTCTCCACGGGGACGCCCGGAGGTCCCCTTGGCCAGATCGACCGTTCCGACCCCGCCTTCCAGGAGGGCCTGGAGACCTGCGGTGAGATCCTCGCCGGGTTCGGGCCCGGCGAAGGTGCGCCACCGCCGGGAGGACGTGGCGGCGGTGGCGGCGGATAAGTGCCCGGAGCCTGTGAGAATGGATCTCGACCGACCAGGAGTGAACGGATGCGGAGAATCATCGTCGTGCTCGTTGTGGCGCTCGTCGCAGCAGGCTGTGGCGGGGGAGAAGACGACTCGGGGGTGGCCACCCTCGACGAGACGACCACAACCGTGGCGGGTCAGGCCGGCACCGAGCAGACCGACGAAGAGATCCTGCTGGGGTTCACCCAGTGCATGCGGGACAACGGCGTCGAGCTCGGCGACCCGATCGTTGACGCCAACGGCTTCGCCACGCTCGATTTCGAGTCGTTTGGGGACATCGACCAGGACGACGCCGAGGAGGCATTCGAGGTCTGCGGATCGGTCCTCGAAGGGCTCGCCTTCGGCTTCGACCAGATCAACACCACGGAGTTCCGCGACACGCTCCTCGAATTCGCTCAGTGCATGCGCGACCAGGGCGTCGACTTCCCGGACCCAGATTTCTCGAGCATCTTCCAGATCCCCCAGGACGGTGAAGGCGAGTTCTCCGGTCCCTTCGGCGACCTCGATCCGACTGACCCCGACTTCGAGGCGGGATTCGAGGAATGCGCCTCGATCCTGGCCGGCTTCGGGCCGTCCCAGAACTGATCGAGGTCCCTCATGACGTCCGAAAGCGCCAACAACCGCTCATCTCGCTGGTGGATCTGGATTCTCGGCGCCGTGGTGGTCGGTGTCATTGCTGTGGTGGCGTTCATCGCCGTCAGCGGTGACGGCGACTCCGAAGAGGCAGGAACAGGAGACGTCACCAACTTCGCCGACGTCGTGCGCACCGACCTCGTTGAGATAGAGAGCTACGACGCCACGCTCGGCACCATCGGAGGCGACCCCATCACCAGCCAGCGGAGCGGCACGGTGACTGCGGCGATCGATGCCGGTGACACCGCCGTCGCCGGGGACGTCGTCTTCCGCATCGACGGCGAGCCGGTCGTGTTGATGTTCGGGGAGACGCCCGTGTGGCGTGACATGGCGCCGACCGAGGACACCGAAGTGCTGGTCAACCGGCGCAACGGCACGATCACGTCCGTCTCCGCTCAGGGAACCGCGCTCGAGGAAGGCGACATCGCCTATCACGTCGATGGCGAGCCCGTAGTGGTCATGTACGGGACGACTCCGGCGTACCGGACCCTCTTCGACGCCGGCACCAACCTCGAAGGCGACGACGTCTTCCAGCTCGAGGCGTTTCTCGACACCGCCGGGTACAACGACATCGGCATGGATGTCGACGGCGAGTTCACCGGAGCCACGGAGTCGGTCGTCGAGGATTGGCAGACCGACATCGGCGCTCCCGATGACGGCGGCGTGGACCGCGGTGAGGTCGGCTTCATCCCGGGGCCGACGTCGGTGGTCGATGTCGCAGTTGAGGTGGGGGACAGCGTCGGCATCGGGACCCCCGTCATGACGCTCGCCGGTGAGACACCGATGACCGGGGATGATGTGTTGCAGCTCGAACAGAACCTCGCCGCCCTCGGCTTCGATGCCGACGGCGCCCTTGTCGTGGATGGCCTCTACGACGCGGCGACGACGGCAGCGGTCTCCGACTGGGAGACGGCACTGGAAGTCGACGTTGACGGTCTCGTCGGCAGGGGCGACATCGTGTTCGTCGCGGAGTCGATTCGGGTGACCGAGCAGCTCGCCACGCCGGGTACGGC
>JABDIW010000377.1 GCA_013003515.1 Acidimicrobiia bacterium | reverse complement strand
AGCGCCGGGATGTCCTCCAGGGCACCGGGGTCGGTGGTGGTCAGCTCGAGCACCTCTCCTGCCGTGAGGCCATTGAGTGCCATTGCCGCCTTGTAGACGGGCAGCGGGCACAGCAGCCCGCTCGTGTCGAGTGTCGTGGTTGCCTGCATCATTGGTTTCCCTTCTCTCAGATCTGGGGGAGACCCTCGTCACCGAGGATCTCTGCGAAATAGCTGGTGTACTTGAGGCCAGAGTCCGGTGACACGGCGACGGCCATCCCACGAGCGTCCCCATCGTTGAGGGCGGCATGGGCGATGGCGCCGGTGGACGGTCCGACCATCAGCCCCTCCTCCCGCCAGAGACGCGTGGTCAGGTCGTAGGCGGGCTCGTCCGGCACGCGGATGACGTCGTCGATGACGCTGCGGTCGAGGATTCCCGGCTCCTTGGCCTCGGCGAAGGACTTCAGGCCGGGGATGCGGTGTCCCTTGTTCGGCTCGACGGCCACGATGCGGATTCCGGGGTCCTGGTCCTTCAGGTACCGGCCCACGCCCGTGATGGTGCCGCACGTCCCGAACGCTGCATAGAACGTGCGGACCTCGCCATCCGTCTGACGCCAGATCTCTGGGCCGGTCGTCTCGTAGTGGGCGCGGACGTTGTCGGCGTTCTCGTACTGGTTGGCCCAGGCGTAGCGGCTGCCCCCTTCGCTCGCCGCCAGTGACCGCGCCAGGGCGATGGCTCCGTCTTTCGGGTTGTCGACCGGGCACAGGTCATCTGGTGTTGGCCACACCTCGGCGCCGAGCATCCGCAGCGCCACTTGCTTCTCCGCGGGCACCCCGTCGGGGATCGTGACCGTGAGTCGGGTCCCTTCGAGGGCGGCGAGTGCAGCCATGGCAATCGCCGTGTTGCCCGAGGACGCCTCGACGAGCTCCTTGCCTTCGAGCTCGCCCCGTTCCATGAGGCCACGGATGAGGTAGCTGGCGGCCCGGTCCTTGATCGACCCGAACGGGTTGAGCCATTCGAGCTTCAGGTACAGATCGGGAACGACCTGGTTGACGCGAACCAGCGGGGTCGGATTGTCGACATCGGGGAGGAGCTCCCTGATGTCGTCGTATCGTCGAACCGATCTGTCTGTCTTCAGTTGTCTCTGTGTCGTGGTCATGAGTGTGCTCCAGGCATGAAAAAACCCGCTCCGGCTGTTCGCCGTGCGGGTTGTGGTGAGGTCCTGTGATGGTCTAGGTCGTCAACAGGCCTGTGCGCGCGGCGAGATGTCGCTGGGACAGCAACAACACGCGCACGTGGTCAGACCGTATGTCATGGCCACGGAGCGTAGCGGTACTTGGCGGAGAGTCAACCCTCGAACTTCGGCCCATGTGCGCTGTTGGCGGGCCCTCAGCCGGTGCGGCTCACATGAACGCGCTGCACGCGGCGACCCCTGACCCCGGTGACGCGCAGAGTGACGTTTTCAAACTCGACGGTGTCACCGATGGCGGCAAGCCGGCCGAGAAGACCGACGACGAGGCCGCCCACCGTGTTCCATTCACCCTCGATATCGAGCTTGAGTGTGTCGGCGAGGTCCTCGATCGGCAGACGACCAGCCACCGACCACTCGTCGTCGGACATCACGACCAGGTCTTCCTCGGTGTCGTCGGCCGTTATCGAGCCGAGTAACTCCTCGGCGATGTCCTCGACGGTGACCAATCCCGCCGTCCCGCCGTATTCGTCGACGACCACAGCCAGGTGTTTTCCCGTCGCCTGCATCTCTCGCAGCAACGTGGCGATTCGACTCGACTCGGGAATCGCCAGCGGTTCCACGGCAAGCGATCCAACGGCGATGTGGCGGCGATCGTCGGGAACTGCGGCCAGATCTCTGAGGCGCACCACCCCGGTGATGTGGTCGAGCGATCCCTCGAAGGTCACCAACCGGCGGTGCCCGACCTCGAGCGCCACCTCCATGGCCTGGGTGACGGGTGCCTCTGACGAGACGCCGACGATGTCGGTACGGGGGACCATGATGTCGTCGGTTCTGCGGTCGCCGAAGCGAAAGGCCCTCTCGATGAGCGCACCGTCGATGACTTCGATCTCACCCTCTTCGACGGCGAATCCGGCAAGCCGCCTCAGTTCAGCCTCGGTCACGGTGGGCGATGTCGCGATGCCTTTTCCGGGGGCCTGAAGGTCGGCGACGCGCACGAGAACTCTGACGAGGGGACGCAAGGTCCACTCGAGGATGGCGATGGGGCCAGAGAGATGCACGGCGACGCGATCGGCGTGGCGCACCGCATAGGTCTTCGGGATCGCTTCGGCGTAGATGAACAGGACGATGGTCAGCGCGATCGATCCGATGGTGACCCCGAGGTTGCCGAACCACCGCTCCGTGAGGATTCCCGTGACGGTGGCCGCAATGATCTGGGAGAGGAGCGCCACCAGCAGGATCGTGTTCAGCACCTGGGGAAGGTCGTTGACCAGCCCGGCAAGCCGAACCCCGCGTTTGGGGTAAGTCTCGGCAAGGGCGTCTGCTCGGGCCGGGCCCACCCGTAGCAACGCCGTCTCGGCTGCCGCCAGGAACACGGCGGCCCCGAAAGCGAGGATGAAGACCAGGACCAGAGGGAGGTCGGCGGGCATGGGGCATGAGTCAAGCATGCCTGCGGATCCATCGGGGAGCTGCACGAATGGGACTTCAGCCAGGACGTGCAGGACCGGTCGCTGCGGGCGGGTTGGGACCGAGCCGGTAGGGTTCCAGGCATGCCTATCGATCTCCCTGCTGCCCGGAACGTTCACGTCAACCCCACCCAGGATGAAATGCGTTCCTGGGTGCTCGAGCACATGCCGCGGATCACCGAAACCGAGTTCGGCAACCTCAACTACGAAGCGCAGGTGACGGCGCGACTCGCCCGGTCGACCTTCTTCGTCGCCGATGAGGAGATCCACCAGAACCGGATCTCGCGTGCGGAATACGAGGAGTGGGCGACCCGCCAGGACGCCTACATCGCCGACAAGGACATGATCCTGATCGAGGGCTACATCGGCCCCGACCCGGGGTTCCAGACCGGAAGCCGCCTGTTCATGGAGAAGACGCAGGCCAACATTCCGGCCATGCAGCAACAGTTGTACTTCCCCAAGGACGATGCCTGGGGACCGGAGTTCACGGTCATCTACACACCGGGCCTGGCGGCACCAGGAAAGCCGGATGATCGATTGATCCTTGTCGACCTCGAGAACTACGTGACCAGGGTGTTCGGATCCGACTACTTCGGCGAGTCGAAGATGGGCGGCCTTCGCATGTGGAATCACCTCGTCTTCGAGCGAGGTGGCCTGGCGCTGCACTCCGGGCTCAAGGCCTTTCCTGCCGACACGACGCCTGACGGCAAGGAGAAGGTGGCGCTGATCATCGGTCTATCCGGTACCGGGAAGACGACAACGACGTTCCGACGCCAGCTCGACTCGCTTCCGGTACAGGACGACTTCGTCGCGTTGATGCCCGGAGGCAAGGTGTACACCACCGAGAACGGGTGCTTCGCCAAGACGTACGGTCTCGATCCTGACGACGAGCCCACCATCTACGCCGGAACCACACGCTCGGACGCATGGCTCGAGAACGTCGGGGTGACAGCGGATGG
>JABDIW010000358.1 GCA_013003515.1 Acidimicrobiia bacterium | reverse complement strand
GCATGGCGGGCAATCCACTACACCAGCTTCGGTCTCTTCTTTGCGACGGCCGCCCACGGCCTGATGGCCGGCGCCGATTCGACCGTGCCCTGGGTGTTCTGGATGTATGTCCTGTCGAGTGCGACAGTCGTTGGTCTCACCGGCCTGCGGATGCTGGGGGGAGGCGCCCGCAGGCCACGAAGGCGGCCGCAACCCGCCGAGGCGTGATCGGCTGAGCCCCTCCTCGATGCCGATAGCCTGACCGCCTCATGTCCCCTCCCGGGACAGCGCTCGAAGGGCACCTCATCAGAACCGCCGACGTCACCGAAGTCTCACTCGGGCGCGTCGGTCCGCGTGAGTTCGTCGTGCTGATGGCGACAACCATCGGGCTCACGGCGCTATCGATCGATCTCATGCTTCCGGCGTTCGACGACATGCGCTCCGACTTCGGTCTGGCCGCCGATGCCACCGAGACGGCATCCATCGTCACGGTGTTCTTCTTCGGCCTCGCCATTGCCCAGCTGGTCTACGGGCCCCTCGCCGATCGGTTCGGGCGCAAGCCGGTGGTCTATGGCGGCATGGTGGTGTTCGCCTTCGGGGCCATCGGTGCCGCGCTGGCTCCGACGCTCACATGGGTGCTGGTGTTCCGCTTCATCTGGGGCGTTGGCGCCGCCGGACCCCGAGTCATCGCCCTCAGCGTGATCCGCGACATCTACGCCGGCGACCGCATGGCCCGGATCATGTCGTTCATCGCCGCCGTGTTCATCTTCGTGCCGATCATCGCCCCGTCGATCGGGGCTCTCCTGCTCGAGGTGGTCTCATGGCGAGCGCTGTTCGTGCTCGTGGCCGCCTCGACAGGGTTCGTGGCACTGTGGCTGACCCGGCTGCCTGAGACGCTGCACGAGGAGTACCGGTTACCCCGGCTTCAGGTTTCGACCGTGACGCACGCGATGCGGGTAGTCGTCACCAACCGCCAGGCGGTGGGTTACACGCTGGGGATGACGCTGGCGTTCGGTGCTCTCGTCTCGTACCTCGCGGGATCGGAGCTCGTCTGGGAC